>NZ_DBMCTG010000005.1:0-101515 GCF_056976295.1 Candidatus Avelusimicrobium sp. | reverse complement strand
CCTTTACAGAAAACGACGGAAAAGCAACAACCAAAAACCCAAAAAGCAGATACTGAAACCTATCAATAGACCCCGTACAGAAACACTACGGGGTGATGCCTAGCGGTATGGGCGGCAATTCAGGATAACTTTTTATTTTGCGGGTCCTGACACATATAACTGGCGTGCAAACTGTTTGCTGCTATGTCGTTTGGTTGTTAATGCCGTCCGTGCGTTGCCTATAAAAGCCGGATTAGGCGGAGTGGCATTTTTATTTGTTTGAACATAGTGAGTTATAAAAATGCCCGGCTAATCCTGGCTTTTATAACGCTTTGGACGGGGAGTTTTTTGTCATACTTTTTGTCGGTACAAAAAGTATGAATATTGTTTGAGCCTCTTTATAAAGCACCTGGGCACATCCCCCAATCACTATCCCCCGGCCTAGCCGGTGGTTTGCTAGATACAAAAAAAACTCCCGGGGTATTTCCCTGGGAGTTATCAAAATTTAGCCACTCAAAAAACTATCTGCGGCGGCGGGATTGGGCGGCCGCCTTTTTGGCGGGCTGCTTTGCCTGCGGAGCGGGCGTAAGTTGTTTGGCTTGCGTAATTTTGGCCTTACATTGGGCCATTAAATCAGCAGGCGTTACATAGCCAAGCATATTGGGCGTAGTAGTCAAATTGCCCGGCTTAGCCCCCACCGAAACCAAATAATTGTAAATCTCTTTGTTACAGGCTATCGCGGCAAAGGCCAAGGGCGTCATAGCCTGTTTGTAGCCCGCTGGCACGGCCTTATATTCAAGCATCATCGCCAAGCGGCCCTCGCGGCGGGAGAGGAGCACCAAATGCTTTAACATATCAATATTTTGAGACAAAACTGCCAAATGCAAAATATTTCCCTTGGGAGAGGCCTCAAACAAGAGTCCTCCTTTGGTAATCAGAAAATCTACCAATTCCGTGCGTCCGTTTTCTACGGCAATATGCAAGGGTGTAAAGCCCGCTTTGTTTTTATTAAACACAACGGCCTTATTCATATCCAACACACGTTTGGCTAAATCTAAATCTCCCTGTGCGGCGGCTGTAAAAATATCGTCATCCGTCAGCGGTTTTTCCGCCGGGGCCGCGTTCGGGTCCGGCAGTTCGCGCCCCTCGGCCTTGGCCTGCGCCATTAAGGCCTTATTGTCCTCGTCAATTACGCTGTTTTTAACTTCGCGCAAATCTTTATTAAACCATTTCAAAATCTGTCCGCGTCCGTTTTTCTGTGCGGCAATATACGGCACTAATCCGCTGTTATCGGCCAAGGTAGGATCGGCATCTGCGGCTAACAAACGGCGGACAACATCTTCAAACCCCTTGGATGCTCCCCAATAAAGCGCGGTTTGCCCCAATTTATTCTGCATATTTACGTCTATGGGGGTTTGCATTGTCTGCGGTTTTAACAGTTCGCGGATTGTGTCCGGGTGATTGTAACGGGCCGCGTAAATGAGCGCGGTGTTCCCGTCATTATTTGCGGCGTTTACGTCGGCACGGTAAGCCATTAACGAGCGTACACTCGGCACGTCGCCAAGCGAAGCCGAAATAATCAGCGGAGTATTGCCTTTCTCGTTTTTTACGTTCGGGTCCACCCCGCCTTTGAGCATTGCCAATACGCCCATTGCGTTTTTGGTGGCACAAGCGCGGAACAAATAATCGCTATTCAGCCCCTCCCGCACACCGCTGGAAAGAAACAAGTCAATAAACTCGCCCTGGCGTTTTTCCAAGGCCAAATACATAGGAGAGTGGTTATAGTTATTCTTCGCGTTGATGTCCGCTCCGGAATAAACCAAAAAGCGCGTAATATCCGGGAAATTGCCATACAAACTGCGCAGAAGAGCCGTATCCTTGGAAAAGGAATTAGGTTTATTCACATCCGCGCCGGCCAACACCAAATCTTGTACTGCCTGTAAATTGCCAAAGGTGGCCGCCATTACAATAAGGGGGTCGCCCTTGCTGTTGACAATATTTATATCGTTTTTGATTTTATTTTGCAGAATATCGGAGAAGGTTTGATAGTCGTTCTTTTGCAAAGCGGCGGTGGCCTCGTCCGCCAGTTCGGCAGAGGTTTTGACGGAAACGATTTTATCAAATTTTCCGCCCTTGGAAGAGGGTGTATATCCGCTTTTAAAGGTAAAGGCCAAAAGTAACACAAGGGGCAACGCCGCGATTACCGCCAAAATAAGCCAAGGCTTACCGGCTGCTCGGGACAGTGCCTGCGGCACCTTCCGCTCCGTCGGTGCTGAAACGATGGTTGTGTTCTTTTTTTTACCCGGGAACATCCTCTTCTCCGTTTATTTTTTCAGGTGAGAAAAAGCGTCCTGCGCGGCGGCTTGTTCGGCCAGTTTTTTGTTATGGCCTTTGCCCACCCCCAGGGCTTTTCCGTCCAGGCTCACGCGCACAGTAAACACCTTGTTGTGCTCGGGGCCGACTGTTTGGATAACTTCGTACTCGGGCGTATGCGGCCCGGATTTTTGCAAGTATTCTTGCAATAAACTTTTGAAATCTTTTTCGTCCTGCGTGAGTTCCTGCGTTTTTACCCACGGAAGGATAACCGACTCCGCGGCCGGATAGCCGCCGTCAATATAAACAGCGCCTAAAACGGCTTCCACCGCGTTGGAGATGATGCTGTCGCGTTCTCTGCCGCCGGTAGCCAACTCACCGCGGCCCAGGCTCATATAGCGGCCCAGGTCCAGTTGTTTGCCCCAAAGATACAGGTTGCGTCTGGAAACTAAGTTAGACTTAATTTTAGAAAGCACTCCCTCTTCTACGTGCGGACATTTGTTGTAGATATAATCTGCAACAATGGCGCCCAAGATACTGTCCCCCAGGAACTCCAAGCGTTCGTTATGTTTAACGCTACGGTGCTCCCCGGCGTAAGACTTATGAGTGAGTGCTTCCTTTAAAACGGCCTTATCTTTAAAGCAATATCCAATGATATGCTCTATATCCGTGTACACAATTATTTATTGGCGTTTTGTTCAATATAGTCAATCGCTTCGCCAACGGTTTTGATTTTTTCGGCTTTTTCATCCGGAATTTCAATATCAAATTCTTCTTCCAAAGCCATAATAAGTTCAACAGTATCCAAGGAATCAGCGCCCAAGTCATTTACAAACTGCGCTTCCGGTTTCACCTGGTCGGCTTCAACACCCAACTGTTCCACGATGATATTTTTTACTCTTTCTTGCACATTTTCTACAGACATTTTAGTCCTCCGGTTTTTTTAAAGGGGCTTCCCCTTGTTACTAATTAATTAAATATAAAGCCCGCCATTGACGGCGAGAACGTGCCCCGTAATATACGAAGCGTCTTCGCTGGCCAAAAACATTACTGCTTTGGCGATATCTTGCGTCGTAGCAAATCTTTTAAGCGGTACGGCCTCCAACGCTTTGTTTTTTACATCTTCGGGCAAAGCGTCCGTCATAGCCGTTTGAACAAACCCGGGGGCCACCGCATTTACACGGACGTGGCGGGAACCGAATTCCTTAGCCAACGTCTTCGTTAAACCGATAATGCCCGCCTTGCTGGCCACATAATTGGCCTGGCCGGGATTGCCCATTTCCCCCACTACGGAAGAAATGTTTACAATATTGCCGCTTCTTTTTTTGAACATTACCTTCAAAGCGGCCTTGGACATTAAAAATGTCCCTTTCAAATTGACGGCAATTACGTCATCCCAATCCTGTTCGCTCATACGAACAGTCAGGTTATCTTTGGTAATGCCCGCATTGTTTACCAGCACGTCTAAACCGCCCAAGGCTTTTACGGCATTTTCTACAAAAGAATCACAATCTTTTGCGTCCGCTACATTTACCTTTTGCGTATAGACTTTTGCGCCGTAAGCCTCCAACGTTTTGGCAGCCTGGGCAAGCGCATCTTCGCGCGTACCGCACACGGCTAAATTAGCCCCCGCTTTGGCAAATTCTTCCGCCAAGGCCAGGCCAATACCGCGCGTAGCGCCGGTAATCATCACATTTTTACCTTTAAAATCCGCCATTATTTTTCCTCCTGATGAATTTCTTTTTCAATTTCATCAAAAGTCGGTTTCAACGCGCTCATTTTAGCCGCAATATCACCGATAAAATCTTTTTCCACCAAACGTTTGGCCGTTTTAATGGCATTAAAAATGGCAAAATCATTGGATTTTCCGTGGGAAATAATCGCCACGCCGTTTACCCCTACTAGCGGAGCACCGCCGTAACAATCGGGGTTGGTGTGGTCCTTTACGGCTTTAAACGCACCCTTTGACAAAAGCGCGCCTAATAAGGCAAGCGGACGCTTTTTGACTTCGCGTTTAATCATATTAATCATTGTTTTCGCCAAGCCTTCGGCCATTTTTAAAACAATGTTTCCCACAAAGCCGTCGCAGACGATAACATCTGTATCGCCGGTGTTTACGTCGCGGCCTTCCACAGTACCTTTAAAGTTCACACCGATTTCACGCATATGCGGAATGGTGTGTTTGACCAAAAAGTTGCCTTTGGTTTCCTCTTCGCCGATAGACAATACACCAACCGACGGAGCGGGGATATCAAAGACTTTTTGCATATAGGCCGAACCCATTACCGCAAATTGCAGTAAATGAATCGGCTTGCAATCGGCATTGGCACCGCCGTCCAAAAGCAGGCTTACACCCTTATAAGTAGGCATTGGGGTAGCAATCGCCGGGCGTTGTACGCCCTTAATGCGCCCCATACCGAACAGGGCCGCCACCATAGCCGCGCCGGAGTGCCCGGCAGAAACAAAAGCGTCAGCAACCCCTTTGTGAACCAAATTGGCACAAACGACAATGCTGGCGTCTTTTTTCTGGCGGCACTCTTTGGCCGGTTCTGCGCCCATATCAATAGTGTTAGGCGCGTGGACGATAGAGATATTGTTCGGAACGTCCGAATAACCTAACGCTTTGAGTTCACGGCGCAAGACAACTTCGTCCCCCACCAAGATAACCTCAACATTCAGTTTCTTGGCGGCTTTCAAAGCACCCAATACGTTGGGCTTTGCGCCGTA
The DNA here is from genome assembly GCF_056976295.1 of Candidatus Avelusimicrobium sp. Classification (NCBI taxonomy): domain Bacteria; kingdom Pseudomonadati; phylum Elusimicrobiota; class Elusimicrobia; order Elusimicrobiales; family Elusimicrobiaceae; genus Candidatus Avelusimicrobium; species Candidatus Avelusimicrobium sp. The sequence continues at coordinate 96,496 of NZ_DBMCTG010000005.1, read as the reverse complement.
ATCTCCGCCTAATGCGTCCAGGGCTATTTTCATAACGGACCGTTATTTGGCTTCGGGCTCTTCGGCTTTGGTTTTTTGGGCCACTACCACTCTGTCCTTATAGAACCCGCAAGTCGGGCAGACATTGTGCGGCAGCCGGGGAGATTTGCAATTCGGGCAGGCCACTAACTGCGGCAATTCTACTCCGGAATTGTGGGATCTTCTCATATCCCGGCGGGAACGAGTGTGTTTTTTCTTTGGATTGGGCATTGGTAATACTCCTGTTACTTATTAGTAAAATTCAAAAGAATTGTTACTTAAATTTTCCTTTCAATGCTGCGAAAGGAGACAAATTCGCTGGTTTACAACCGCACGGACCGTCGTTCAAATCCCGTCCGCACGTCGGGCACAGGCCCTTACAATCGGGCCTGCACAGAAAACGGATATCCTCCGTCAATGCCAGCGTTTGCCGTACAACTGATATTATATCAATTATTTCTTGCTTGGTGCTATATGTTTCTATAAATTCTTCGGCAAACGGCTGTGTGCTCATCTTTAAACAGCGGGCGCATTGGATAAGTCTTTCCCCCTTTACGGAGCCGCGAACCAATATTTCCTTGGAGGCTACCGAGAACGAAAGCGACACCGCCACTTTGGTAATTTTATTGGGAGCGGAAAAAACATCCTCAAAATATTTTGTGCTTAACTGTGCGGTACAATCCAACCCGCCCATACGCAAAATATCGGCAGTTTTAAACTGCAAGTCCTGCGGAACATCATATTCTTGATAAAAGGAATTTTCGCTCATATATATATTTTAGCAAAAAGCACGCCTACCGAGTAAAACCTTTACTCATCCACTTGCGGCTCTTCCAACGGCGTTCAAATATTACGGCGCGGATATTTTCGTCCAGTGCCATCGCCAGCCAAATACCGTTAAGCCCCCAGCCCCACCAAATGCCAAGCACATAGGAGAGAAGCGTAGCCACCAACCACATTACAATAATGCCTGTAACAAACGGGTACATCACATCGCCCGCGGCTATCAGGGAATCCACAGAGGTAATATTAACCGCTCTGCCAATTTCCAACACCACATCAATATATAATACCATTGCCCCCAGGCGGATAACCTCCGGATTAGAAGAAAGCAATTTAAAAATATCCGTACCCGCCAAGGCCGTCAAAACGGACACGAACACCGTAACCCATAGTGCGAGACGGATAGAATATTTTTCAAGTGAAAAAGCGGCATTTCCCTTTTCCGCGCCTACCAAATGCCCGATAGCAATTGCCGCGCCGTTGCCGATAGCCAGGGAAAACACATACGAAAACATCACAATACTCATCGCATATGTTCTGGCTGTCAGGGCCGCATTACCCATCATTACGGATAAATAAGTAATCACGACTTGGGATAAATTATAGGACACCTGTTCCCCCGCCGCAGGCAAACCGACCAGCAGTAAGTTTTTAATTTTATCCCAAGGGAACGGTTTAAAATATTTTAAGGGCGGCACAGGAGCCACCTTGCAAAACAGTAAGTACGTCAGCAAGATAACCGCTACCGTGCGGCTGATAACCGTGGAAATACCCGCCCCGGTAATCCCCAAACGCGGCGCCCCAAAGTTTCCGAAAATCAAAAAATAGTTACCAACGACATTAATAACATTGATAAGAAGCGTAACAAACATCGGGTAATAGGCTTTGTTGTGGCTGCGCAAAATGGCGGAAAGCGTCATCGCTAACGACTGCAAAAACGAAAACCCGCCGACAAGCGTCATATAAGATACGCCATATCCTACCAAATTGTCATCCAACCCCATTAACTTTAAGGACGGGGCGGCAAACAACCACAGCCCCACGCTGACAATCCCCCCCATAATCAGGTTTACCAACAGGGAAATGCCAATCACCTGCGCCACGTTCTTTTTTTGTTTGGCCCCCAAATATTGCGAACACAATACGGACGTGCCCAAGGTGGTAATGCCGTACAAAATAAATACAAGGTTTAACAGTTGGTTGACCACTCCCCCGGCGGCTACGGTTTCGTCGGAGTAACGGCTGAGCATAAAAACGTCCGTCGCGCCCGTGAACATAATAAGGAGCGTTTCAATAAAAATGGGGCTGGCCAAACTGAACAGTTGTCTGCGGATTATTTTGCGCGGTCTTTTGGTTTGCTTTGCTTGCGTCATTTTGTTACACTAAACTGCTTTTCCAACTTGCGGATATCAATCATCCCGTTGCCTTGGGCAATATCGGGCAGACCTGGAATTTTAACAGCGGCTTTTTTTAAGGAATCTTTTACTTCTTGTGCGGTTGGATAGCGGCCCAGTTTCTTTTTAAGACCTTCCACGGCTAGGGCAGCCGCACCGCTGACAAATCCGGCCGCGGCGGAGGTTCCGCTCATTAAGGTATAGTCTCCGTCAGCCGCGGCGGTAAAAACCTTATCGCCGGGCGCAATAAAATCAACCTCGGGACCGTAAGACGATTGGTGATAAATGTTCTTTCCGTCTGCGGACAAGGCGCTCACCGCAATCACCGTAGAAAGTTTGCCCGGGTAAAACACTCCGGGGAACGGATAATTTCCCGCCGGGCACACAATAGTTACGCCGGAATCGTGCGCTTTGTTAATCGCGTTTGTAAGGGGAATAGAACCGCCCGCGGATACACCATAACTTAAATTTAAAACGGTTATTTTATCGTCCGGGTGTTCCTCGTTATAAGTAAGCAAGGTGTTTATGGCGGAGGTTACCGCCTGCGGGCCGATTAAGCGGCTGCCGTCGTCAATCTTATAGACCACGAGAGAGGCCTGCGGAGCGATACCCGTAAACTGCACGCCACGCGCACCGATAATGCCGGCCACGCCCGTTCCGTGATTTTTAATATCGGTAAACGAGCCGGACATTGTAAAATCCTGCCCCATAATGTGCTTGCCGTTAAATTCTGCGTGCGAGACTATCCCGCTGTCCGCCACCGCCACCTTTACACCTTTTCCTTTCAGGTTTTTAAGGGGCGGATAAAGGCGGTAAGCCCAAAAATTATCAAAGGGGTCCTCATCCTTTTGTACCTTGGGTGCGGCGGAAAAGTCGCCGTCGTCGCTAATGCGTAAATTTGTCGGCCCCAAAAGCATCGGGTCCGCCATTACGGATACAGATAAGCCAAATAAAGCAAACAGTACAAACAAGCGTTTCATATTATAAGTTAATTTTTTTAATGACAGGCCAACGCACGCCGTTAAGCGGGTGCGCGCTAACCTCTAATGCGGGAGCCGTCTGGCTGCGTTTTAATTCCGCCGCGTTAATGCGCGTTAAAACATCTATTACGGTTTCCAGTTTCGTATGGCACTTTTTGGCAATTTCCGCCGCCGTTAATTGTTCTTCAAAATACAAACGCAAAATTTTATCCAACGCCGCATAGGGCGGGAGTTGGTCCTCGTCCTTTTGGTTGGGGCGCAGTTCGGACGTGGGCGCACGCTCAATAATGCCCTGCGGGATAACCTCCTGCGTTTGGTTTAAATAGGCGGCCAGTTCATAGATTTCACTCTTATACAAATCACCAATCGGCCGGAGCGCACCGCCGGCATCGCCATAGAGAATAAATGCCCCTACCGCCGATTCGCTTTTGTCGTCCGTGGATAGAAGCATAGCGTTATATTCCGTAGCCAGTGCCCCCAAAATAGTCGTGCGCAGGCGGGATTGCAGTTCCTGTTCTGTGGCATCTTTGGGATGAGAAACAATATGCGCAAAAGATTCTTTTAATGCCGTCAGTCCGGGCATTACGCCGATTTCTTCCAAATTCACCCCAAGCGACCTTGCCAACTGGCCCGCCAAACTTTTGCTTAAATCACTTGTACAATAGGACGGCAAAGAAACGCAATACACGCTCTCCCCGCCCAAAGCCTTGGCCGCCAACGCCGCCGTAAAGGCGGAGTCAATTCCGCCGCTAAGGCCAAACACAACCTTGTCCAACCCGCTTTTATGCACATAATCGCGCAATCCAAACGCCAAAGCATTAATGAGTTCCTCTTGCCAAGGCATTTCGTAAGATACGGGCTTATATGCGGCTTCGGTATCGTAGGTAAGAACCTGCTCTTTAAAGGGTTCCCCCAACAGTACCAGGTTGCCCTTTTTGTCCGCCGCGGCGGTCAGTCCGTCAAAAATCATACCGTCTCCGCCGCCTAACAAGTTACACATCAAGGCGGGCTGGGCGTGCTTTTTGGCGTATTTTTTAAGAGATTCTAATCGCAGTGCAAGATTTCCTTTTAAATAGGGCCTGGCCATTAAAAACAGCACTATATCGGCATCCGGGTCAGGCGAAAAATTTTTATCATCAGGCATACCTAACACCAGTTGCAGATGAAGGCCTTTGAAATCAACCGTTTCGCAATCGTAAATTTTGGTAACTTTACCTTTATATATAAAGGCAAGCGCAGTGGCGGATTCTTTATTTACGCGCTCCGCTAAGCCGAAAACAACCGCAGTATCTTTTGTTTCCTTGGCAATGTTTTTAAGTGCCGGAGCCGCTTGCGAGAGCAGGCGTTTATCGTCAAATAAATCAAAGAGCGGACAGCCGCACAAGGCCGCCTCGGGCAAGACGAGTAAGTCCGCCTTGGGAGCGGGAGCACGGAGCAAATCTATAATGGATTTGGCGTTAAAAGTAATATCCGCCGCCAACGGGTTAAAAGAAGCCAGGTTTATCTGCATAGTAAAAATACCTCTTAAAATATTGTACAATTTTTGCCTAAAATTTAAACTGAAAAACCAGGTTATAAATTGCTAAAATAATTATTATGCAAGACTTACTATAAAGGAGAATTTTGTATGAAGAAACTTTTAATTTTGGCCTTGGCGCTATTTGCCGCGTGGCCTGCGGCCGCCGAGCCGGGCATTTTTAAATTATCCCTTTGGGACAAAACGGCTATCGCCAGCCCGGATAACATACACGACATCACAGGTATTGATTTGGGTATCGGCTCCAAAACCGAAACCATATCCGGGGTGCAACTTGACCTGATTTTTGCGCAAACGGAATATGAATTGAAAGGGGTCAGTTTCGCTTGGATTATCAACCTGGCTAACGATGTGTACGGTGCGCAATTTGGGTTGCTGGCAAAGGCGGAAAATATCGCAGGGGCACAATTTGGTTTTGTAAATATGTCCAACCGGGAGATTTCCGGCTTGCAGTTCGGGCTGTTTAACCAGGCCGAATACATCCACGGCGCGCAGATAGGGTTTGTAAACTATGCGCGCACTATTGAAGGCTTACAGGTTGGGATTTTGAATATTGCCGAAAACGGCTGGTTCCCGGCTATGGTATTGGTAAACGGCCGCTTCTAATTATTTTTTGAAAGGCCGCGGGCGCATAACGTCCGCGGTTTTTCTTTGGGTACAAAGAACCACCGGCCAGGCCGGAAAACAGTTATTTTTAAAACGCTTTAAAAAGATAAATTATATATATGTCATCTGTATCTCTTCCGCACCGGACCCAACGGTTTTACCGTTTAGCGGCCTCTTCTTTTTTCTTTATTCACGGGATTGTTTTTTCCAGTTGGGCAAGCCGTATCCCTGATGTTAAATCTGCGTTATCTTTGTCTGATGCACAATTGGGCGGAGTGTTGTTTTTAATTCCCGCAGGCCAACTGTCCGCTATGATGCTTTCCGGCTGGCTCGTCAACCGTTTCGGCAGCCGCAAAATGTTGACAATCGCTTCCGTCATTTACCCGTTGGCCTTGGTATTGTTGGGATTTGTAACCACCAAGATCCAGTTAATGGCCGCGCTGTTTTTCTTTGGGATAACGTCCAACCTTTCCAATATCTCCGTTAATACACAAGGTGTAGGTGTGGAAAAACTCTACAACCGCAGCATTATGGCATCCTTCCACGGGATGTGGAGTTTAGCCGGAGTGGTCGGCGGCCTTTTGGGCGCGTGGATGGCCGCGCATAGCATTTCCACGCAGGAACATTTTTTGATGACGTTCTTTGTCTGCCTTGTTATTTTGCTGTCTATGTATGCCTCTATGTTGCCGCGCGACCGCAAAATAAAGGTGGGAGATGTCCGCCAAAAAACCTTTGTAAAGCCTTCCTTATATATTGCGCTTTTGGGGATAATGGCCTTCTGTTCTATGTCCTGCGAGGGCACTATGTACGATTGGAGCAGTGTGTATTTTATGCAGGTAGTGCATCCGGCGGACAATTTAATCCGCACCGGGTATATAGCCTGTATGACGGCCATGACAATCGGGCGTTTTTCGGCTGATTTCTTTGCCACCCGTTTCGGCTCCTCACAAGTGATTAAAGGAAGCGGGGTTATTTTATTTATCGGCTTTGTCTTATCGGTAGTTTTCCCCTCCTTTTATACGGCGGTTGCCGGGTTCTTTTTGGTGGGGCTTGGGTTTTCTTCCATTGTGCCGCTGTGTTATAGTTTAGCGGGCAAAACTACCCGTATGCCGCCCAGTATGGCTGTGGCTACGGTTTCCACTATTGGTTTTTTTGGTTTTTTGTTTACCCCTCCATTAATCGGCTTTATTTCGCAGGCCAGCAATATGCGCGTGGCTTTCTTTATAATGGCTTGTGCGGGGCTGTCGGTCAGTTTGGTGGCGGCAAAAGCAAAAGCCCGCTAGGCGCGGATTTCTGTTATATGCTATAATAGTCATAGGTGTAATTTGAGCGGGAGAGCGAAAAAAGTTTGTAAATCAAAGCCTGTCCCGACGACACCCAGGCCAATGCCACCGGGGGCTCTTCCCTAATTTAGGCAGCGGCCACAGGAGAATAATAATGAGCAACGTATCTATGAAAGCCATGCTGGAAGCCGGTGTGCATTTCGGCCACCAAACTTCCCGCTGGAACCCCAAAATGGGACGCTTTATCTTTGGAGAAAGAAACGGCGTACACATTTTAGACTTGCAAAAAACCGCCAAAGAACTTAAAAAAGCCTGCGCTTTCATCAAAGAAGAAAGCAAAAAAGGTGCTAAATTTTTGTTCGTCGGTACCAAAAAACAAGCCCAAGAAGCCATCCAAGCCGAAGCCGCCCGCTGCGGTGCTTATTGCATCCACGAAAAATGGCTCGGCGGTACGCTTACCAACTTCCAAACCGTCAAGAAATCCGTTGAACGCTTGAACGAATTGGAAAAATGGGAAGCTTCCGGCGTGTTTAAAGCCATTTCCAAAAAAGAAGCCAGCCGCTTAACCAAAGAAATGCAGCGCTTGCAAAAACTGTTGGGCGGTATCCGCGATATGAAAGTATTGCCGGATGTGGTATTTGTCATTGACCCGGTGGACACCGCCGGTGCCGTGCGCGAATCCCACGCTTTGGGTATCCCGGTGGTAGCCGTTTGCGACACCAACGCCGACCCTGATATGATTAGCGTACCCGTCCCCGGTAACGACGACGCGGCCCGCTCTATCAAATTGTTCTGCGGTGCAATTGCCGATGCTATTCTGGAAGGCAAAGCCGAACTGGAAGCCGTCAAAACCGCTGAAAACAAACCCGCCGAAAACCCGGTAATGGCCCAAGCGTTTGAATCTGCTATGTTAGCCGCTGAAAACGCTGAACCTGCCGCCGTGGAAAAAGAAGCGGTGCAGGAAGTTGTCAAAGCCGAAGAAGTAGTGGCCGAAGAAGCCGCCGAAAAAAAAGCGGAAAAGAAACCCGCTGCCAAAAAGAAAACGGCTGCTAAAAAAGCCGCTCCGAAAGCCAAAAAAACCGTAAAGGCCAAAGCCGAAACGGAAACTGCGGCGGAAGAAGCCAAATAATCTTGAAAGTTCCCGGTCCGTCCGGGAACTTTCTATCCGATTTATCTTATATACAGGAGAACAAAATGTCTTTAGCCGAAGATATTAAGATTTTAAGAGAAAAAACCGGCGCCGGTTTGATGGACTGCAAAAAAGCGTTAATTGAATGCAAAGACGATATGGAACAAGCCATTGTATTCTTGCGCAAAAAAGGTTTGGCGGATATGGCCAAACGCTCTGACCGCGAAACCAAAGAAGGCAGAGTATCCGTTAAGACCGACGGCAAAAACTTTGCAATGATTTACTTGGGTTGCGAAACCGACTTCGTAGCCAAGACCGATGCCTTCATCAAATTGGCTGACGACCTCGCCCAATATGTGTTGGAACACCCCGGTTTGGACTATTCCAAAGACGAACATATCAAAAATATGATTTTGGAACAAGCCCCCAAATTCGGTGAAAACACCACCTTTAAGGGCGGTTATAACTGGGCCCCGGCCGACGGTAATGTAATGGCTTACTATGTCCACTCCGACAATAAAAAAGCCTCCTTGTTGGAAATGTCCGTTACCGGCGCTTGCAGCGATGCCGCCAAAGTACAAGAAATTGCCCGCGGCCTCGCGATGCACACCGTAGGTATGCAGACCGGCTGGGTAGATGCCAAAGATATTCCGCAAGAAGTAATTGACCGCGAATTGGACATCTACAAAACGCAAGCCATTAACGAAGGCAAACCCGCCGAAACCATTGAAAAAATGTTGCCCGGCAAAGTTAAAAAGTTTGCCAAAGAAAACTGTCTCTTGGAACAGCCGACCATTAAAGACAACAAGAAAACCGTTGCCGCCTATTTGGACGAAGAATCCAAGGCTCTTGGTTGCGAACTGAAAGTTGTACGCTTTGTACGCTTCTAGTTTTTAAGCCCCTCTTGCGAGGGGCTTTTTTTTATGCTGTGGGTTGTTATTTTCCCCGCGGCACAAAGAAAAGCCCACCCGCCCGCAGTATTTAGGCGCCGTTTTGTGGTAGAATAATAAAAATATCCGCTAAAAGCGAGGAGAATTTGTATGGAAACGTGTTGCTGCAAACCCCAGCACAAAAAAAGAGTGTTATTAAAATTGTCCGGTGAAGCCCTCATCAACGAAGGGCACCGCGGCATTAACCCGCAAGCCTTAAAAGAAATTGCCGAAGAAATTGCTGATGCTTACCGCTGCGGTAATTGCGAACTGACCATTGTATTGGGAGGCGGCAATATTTGGCGCGGCGTTCGCGACGGCGGCGGTGTGATTGACCGCGTAAACTCCGACAATATGGGTATGCTCGCCACCGTGATTAATGCGCTTGCGCTCCAATCCGCGTTGGAAGAAGCCGGAGCCCCCACCCGCGTACTTACGTCTATTAACATTTATCAGTTAGCCGAACCTTTTGTGCGCCGCAAAGCCTTGCGCCACTTGGAAAAAGGACGCATTGTCATTTTCGCGGGCGGCACAGGCAACCCGTTCTTCACCACCGATAGTGCAGCCGCCTTACGCGCCAGCGAAATTAACGCGGACGTACTGTTAAAAGCCACGCAGGTTGACGGCGTGTATGACAGCGACCCCCGCAAAAATCCCGAGGCTAAATTAATTCACAAAATCACTTACAAGGACGCTATTGCCCGCCAGTTGCAGTTTATGGATACGGCCGCCCTTGCATTGTGCTTAGAAAACAAAGTGCCCGTCCAAGTATTTAATCTGCACAAAAAAGGCAATATCAAACGAGCGCTCTGCGGCGAAGATGTCGGCACGATTATTTACTAACACCGACTGACATATCAGTACGGAATTGCTATAATAAAGTAACATTTCACTATTAAGAGGATTTTTATATGGAAGGGATTACCAATCTGCTAAACAAAACAAAAAACAATATGGGCGAACATGTCGCACGCTTGGAACGCGACTTGGCCACTATCCGCACGGGCCGCGCCAGCGCGGGACTCTTGGAAAACATCCGCGTGGATTATTACGGCACGCCGACCCCGATTAAACAAATGGCTGTTATCAATATTTTGGATGCCAAAACCTTGGAGATCCAGCCGTGGGATATTTCTTCTTTAAACGATATTGACCGCGCCTTGCAAAAGGCCGACCTCGGCGCAAGCCCGGTAAACGACGGGAAAGTTATCCGCATTACCTTGCCGTCTATGACGGAAGACCGCCGCAAACAGTTGGCAAAAAACATTTCCAAAATGAGCGAAGATTTTAAAGTAGCCGTGCGCAACGAACGCCGCGACGTACTGGAAAAATTGAAAAAAGCCCAAAAAGCGGCAGAAATTACGGAAGATGATTTGAAACGCTACGAAACCGACGTACAAAAAACGACGGATGCACACATTGCCCAGATTGAGCAAATCATTAAAAATAAAGAAGCCGAAATTATGAAAATTTAGTTTTTTGGCTGGTTTGATAGATGTAAAAACCCCGGACTTATTAGCCCGGGGTTTTTTGCTTCATTTTATTATTGATAATTATAGCGGTATTCGTTATCGCCCCCCGAAGAAGTAGGTTCATCCTTGCCTGAAATATTTTGACAAATGCGATTACCTAATGCATTATTTTGGCGCGCCCAACATAACCACTCGGTAGAGTCGTGATATTTTTCTAGGGATACATCCGTTTTCAAGTCCCAACACCTTATAGAGGAGTGATTATTTTCATTAAAACTGACAATGAGACACTGCATATTATCGGTGGAAATTGCACTAGCATTGACTTCTCTAAATCCGGCAGGCATAGAAATTACCAAAGAATTTAAATTGGCTGAATAGTGGTTAGTTCTCATTAAATAAAGCTGCTGGGCTTCATCTATCGTATGCATTAACGCATACATTGTAGCCGCGCGGCTGGTGCCCACCGCCACCCGGTAAGACGGCACCGCATACGATGCCAAAATGCCAATAATAAGTACAACTACCAACAGTTCTATTAAGGTAAAGCCACGGCTTGCCGAGTAGTAGTTGCCATCATCCTGGAAAGTCGTAGTCCAGGATCTGTTGTTGTCGTGGTTGTCGTGGTTGTCGTGTCCGTCATTCCCGAATGTCGTAGTCGGGAATCCGTTGTTCATCCTTGTTAATCCCTTGCATAACGACAGATCCCCGACTAAATTCATCGGGGATGACAAAAGAAACAATGCTTTATTCAATCCGCTCAATAACCCGTCTAATCGGCCCATACGCGCGTTTTTCATTACTTCCACCATTTTTGATAAATTTTGATACAACTCAAAATTTATCAAAAAAAAAACGAGTCAAGCCCTTTTAAAATACCCAGCCAACAAACGCCATAAATACCCCTGTTTTTTCCTCAAAACAGGTTCCCCTTTGCCCCGCCGCGCCGCTAAATAAAGTAAAATATAAATATGTCCCAAGAAATACAAAATACTACTCCCCGCCACGTTGCTATTATTATGGACGGAAACGGTCGTTGGGCCAAAGAGCGCCGCTTTCCGCGTTTGGCCGGCCACCGCGCCGGGGCTAATGCGGTGGAGCGCACCATAAAAGCCGCCAAGCAGGCCGGGGTGGAATTTTTGACCTTGTATGCTTTTTCTACCGAAAACTGGTCGCGCCCTCAGGACGAAATAGACGGCCTTTTTAAACTCTTGGAACAAACCTTGGACCGCTATGCCAAAGATGCCGACAAACACGGAGTAAAACTGCTAATTAGCGGCAGCCGGGAAAAACTCCCCCCCGCGGTATTAGAGAAAATTAACAAAGCAATCACTTCTACCGCCCAAAACACCGCGCTAACCCTCAATTTGGCTCTTAATTACGGTGCCCGGCAAGAAATCACCCAAGCCGTAAATACGCTTTTAAAGCAAGGCAAAACAGCCGTATCTATGGAGGATATTTCAGCGGCTCTTTATCAACCGGCCTTGCCGGACCCGGAACTGATTATCCGCACGTCCGGCGAGGAGCGCCTTTCTAACTTTTTATTATGGCAAGCCGCATACAGCGAATTCTATTTTACCCCGGTGCTTTGGCCCGACTTTGACGAAAATGAATTTAATAAAGCGCTTACCGAATATTTCCACCGCACGCGCCGCTTTGGAGGAATATGATTACCCCGGTTACCCGCTCCCGCGCCGAAGAAATGCTCGCGCGCATCAAACGCTTTGCCACCGCGGCTACCAAAAAGCAAATGCAGGAAAGATTCGGCATCTGCACAGATAATGCCGTCGGCACGACGGTTACCACCCTGCGCGCCTTGGTAAAGGGCCTGCCCCGCCCGGACCAAGACCTTGCCGAAGCCTTGTGGCAAAGCGGCATCCACGAGGCCCGCATTATGGCCTCTATGTTGGCGGACCCGGAACAAATGACACGCGAAAAACTGGACAACTGGGCTAGTGAATTAAATTCCTGGGATATTTGCGATTTATGTTGCGGAAACCTTTTTTCCAAGGTAAAAAACCCTTTAAAACTGGCTGAACGCTGGATAAAAAAAGAGGACGAATTTGTCCGCCGGGCAGGCTTTGCCATTATTTGTTCGTTATCGGCTCCGCGCGCCAAAACCACAGATGAGGACCTTATCAAACTGTTGCCGCTTATCAAAAACCACTCTTGCGACCCGCGCCCAATGGTACATAAGGCCGTCAACTGGGCCTTGCGTAATATTGGCAAAAAAAACCCGCGCCTAACGCCGCGCGCCGTAGCGTGTGCCAACGAAATTTTAGACCTCTACCCCGACAACCGCTCTGCCCGCTGGGTGGCACACAATGCCCTTTGGGAGTTAAATTTACCCAAAACCAAAGTAATGGTAGCCAAACGGAAATAAAAATCTGTTTTTTCCCCTCTGCTAATCTCCCCCAATATGGTAAAATAAAGATATGCTATTACCGAGAATCATTACTGCCCTGATTGGGGTCCCTGTTGTTTTGGCCGCTATCCACTTTGGCGGCGCGATTTATATGGCCTTTGTCGGCTGTGTAATTCTGTTTTGTTTGTATGAATACGGCCTTGTTCTTACCGCCGGGAAAAAGCCCGTCCATATGCCGGCCTTGGTGCTTTTCGGCCTGTTAATGGCTGCCGTGGCGATTGTCGGCCGTATGCCCAGCGTTTCCGAACTGCCGGATAACTTGTACCCTTTTGCAATCAGTGTAGTAACCTTCGGCGTGCTTTTATTTGAAGTATTAACCCCTAAACGCTCGTGGGACCGTGTATGCAACACCTTTACAGGCGTATTTTTTATGCCGTGGGCCTTGGCACACCTTATCAATCTGCGCGATATCCCGCAATATGGCGAATATTTAACTCTTTTTATGATTATTACCGTATGGGTAAGTGATACGGGCGCATATTTCTGCGGTCGTTTGCTGGGCCGCCACAAATTAAATGTGGAAGTCAGCCCCAAAAAAACGTGGGAAGGCGCTATCGGCGGTACGCTGCTTGCCGTCGGTGCGGCGGTGCTTATGGCGCACTTGTTTTTATCCAATACTCTTTCGGTTAAAACCGCCGTTATTTTGGGATTGTTGATTGCCGTAGTGGGCCAGGTATCCGATTTAGCCGAATCGGTAATAAAGCGCTCCACAGGTGTAAAAGATTCTTCCAATTTACTCCCCGGACACGGCGGATTTTTGGACAGGTTTGACTCTTATTTGCTGCTCGCGCCGCTTTTTTATTACGTCGTCCTTTACACAATTAAACTATGAAGAACATCGTAATTTTAGGCTCCACCGGTTCCATCGGCACATCTTCCTTGGACGTAATTGCACGGTTAGGGAAAGAGTACCGCGTAATAGCATTATCGGCTAATAATAATACCGATTTATTTTTAAAGCAGTTGCACACTTTTAAGCCTCGCTTTGCGGCGGTGTTAAACCCGGCCAGTTACGAAAAAATTAAAGACCAGGTCCCCGCCGCCACGCGCCTTTTGCCGCCCGAAATAGAAAGTTTAATGTTTATGGCCTCCTTGCCGTCTGCCGATTTGGTGATAAACGGCGTGGTCGGTGCCGTGGGATTTCAACCCTTGGTAAGTGCGATTAAAGCCGGAAAAACGGTGGCTCTTGCCAATAAAGAACCTATGGTAATGGCCGGAAAGACATTAATGAAAGAGTGCGAACGTTGGGAAGCCGCTATTTTGCCGGTGGACAGCGAACCTTCCGCCATTTTTCAATGCTTGGCGGGGCTAACCGACGAGTATTCATACCACCGCCACACGCAGGATATTTCCCGCGTCTTTTTAACGGCTTCCGGCGGACCGTTTGCCAAACGCAAGGCAGCCTTGTCCACTGTTACACCAGCCGAAGCCTTAAACCATCCGCGTTGGCATATGGGCAAAAAAATCACCATAGATTCTGCTACACTAATGAATAAGGGCTTTGAATCTATTGAAATTATGAACCTTTTTAATTTGCCTGAGGAAAAGGTGCAAATTGTAATTCATCCGCAATCTATCGTACACTCGGCGGTGGAGTTTAACGACGGGGCCATTTTGGCCCAAATGGGCGAGCCGGATATGCGCGTACCGATTCAGTATGCAATTACCTACCCGCACCGCGCCCCTGGGCCGGTAAAAAAATTAAATTTATTTGAAGCCTCTAAATTGGAATTTTTTGAGCCTGATTTTGAGCGCTTCCCTTGCCTGGCTTTGGCTTTATCGGCCTACCGCCAAGGTGGTATTATGCCCGCTGTGTTAAGCGCGGCAGACGAAGTGGCCGTAGATGCCTTTTTGAAAGAACAAATCAAGTTTACCGATATTGCCAAACTGATTTACACGGTGCTTAAAGGCGCCCCGCAAACAAGCGGAGATGCGACCCTCAACCAAGCATTAGATGCTGATGCCTGGGCGCGTGAAGCCGCGCAGGCTTGTCTGGCAGATAAAACCTATAAAAAGGCTTCTATTTAGGAGAATAAATGCTACTATCCATTATTGCTGTTATTGTTGCTTTAAGCCCGATTGTCATTGTTCACGAATTCGGGCATTACCTGGCTTGCCGCCTGACGGGAATCCGCGTAAAAGAATTTGCCTTTGGTTTCGGCAAAATTCTTTGGCACAAAAAAGTGGGCGATACAGATTATCAGGTGCGGGCTATCCCTTTTGGCGGATTTGTTGAACCGGCCGGACAAATGTTCCACCCCCAGGATGCTCCCGAACCGCCCAAACCGTATGAATTTGCGGCTAAAAAATGGTATGCCAAATTTTTTATGGTGGTAAACGGTGCGTTATTTAACTATCTGCTGGCCGCTCTTATCTTCGGCGCACTGATTTACATTAAAGGGATGCCGGAAACAGACGGCGCCAAGATGCCCGCTGTTATCGGGGCGGTGGCTGAGGGCTATCCGGCCGCCGAACTGGACCTAAAAGCAGGGGATAAAATTTTGTCCGTAAACGGTGTTCAAACAGCAAACTGGCTGCAAGTTGTAGAAGAAATCGGCAAGCGCCAAGGCGATTTAACGCTTACTTACGAACGCGGGGATAAAACTTTAACCGCTACCGCCAAGGCGGACTCCTTTAAAAAAGATGCCCCTACCGTACTGGGTGTAACGGTAGAGGTAATATATCAACCCGTTCCTTGGTGGAAAGCCGCCGGGCTGGGGTTTTACCAATGCTACTACTGGACCAAGTTTTCGCTTACCTCCTTAACGCAAAGTTTCGTTAAAAAGAAAGCCCCGGAACTGGCCGGCCCGGTAGGGATTGTCAATATTATTCACCAAGCGGTACACCGCAGTTTATTAGATTTTGTGTTTTTAATTGCTATGCTGTCCGTAGCGGTGGGGATGTTTAATTTATTTCCTATTCCGATACTGGACGGCGGATATGCCCTTGTCTATTTATGGGAAGGGCTTACCAAAAAGTTACCGACCGAAAAAACGCTTAATATCGCGGTAAATATTGGTATGTATCTTTTAATTTTACTCGTGGTTTATGCCACCTATTCGGACGCGAAACGTATCTTCTTTAAGCCCAAAGCCGCCGCGGCGGCACAGGCCGCGCCCGAACAAACACCCGCGGAGGCGGAAAATGTACAAAAGTAGAGAAGTAAAAGTCGGCCCGTATATTTTGGGAACCGGCCACCCTGTGCGCGTACAAAGTATGTGCAACACAGACACGCGCGACGCCGCCAAAACAGCGGCGCAAATCTGTGCATTGGAAGATGCCGGATGTGAAATCAACCGTGTGGCTGTGCCCGATATGCAGGCGGCGCAAGCCATCGGCGAAATCAAAAAACGTATTCACTCCCCTCTTGTGGCGGATATTCACTTTGATTATAAATTGGCCTTGGAAGCCATCAAACAAGGCATAGATAAAGTGCGCATCAACCCCGGAAACATCGGGGCGGTGGAAAACACCAAAGAGGTGGTAAAAGCCGCCTTAGACCACGGCGTGGCTATGCGCATTGGAGTAAATGCGGGGAGCGTAAAATATTTAAAAACCGTTCAGGGAAAAATGGACCTGACCGACGAAAAATGGGCCGAAGTAATGGTCAACGAAGCCCTGGAACAAGCCAACATTTTGGAACAGTTGAACTTTAAAAATGTGGTCGTTTCGTTAAAGTCCGACAATTTCAAACGGACGGTACTGGCCAACGAACTTTTTGCTAAACAAAGCGATATTCCCCTGCACATAGGGCTTACGGAAGCGGGCAGTTTTTTAAGCGGCACTGTTAAAAGTGCAGTAGCCTTGGGCACTCTTTTGCAAAAGGGTATCGGCGCGACAATACGCGTTTCCTTAACCGAGGACCCGCGTATGCAGGTACGCACGGCTTACGAAATTTTAAAGGCGCTCGGTCTGCGTGAATACGGCCCGAACCTGATTTCCTGCCCCACCTGCGGACGCACGCAAGTAGATGTAACGGGAACGGTACACGCCTTGGAAGAAAAGATTTATTCCGACAAAGACCTGTTAAAAAAGGCCACCGGGCTGAAAATTGCCGTAATGGGCTGCATTGTAAACGGCCCCGGCGAAGCGCGTGATGCGGATTTCGGCATTGCGGGTGGCAAAGGCGAAGGGTTATATTTTGAACACGGTCAAACGATGTTCAAACTCCCGCAAGAAAAATGGGTTGATTTTTTAATTGACAAAATCAACACCTGGAAGAAATAAATTTATAAGAAACCATAAAAAGGACATAAAATGAAATTATCAAACTATTATATTCCTACTTTAAAAGAAGCCCCCAAAGATGCAGATAACCTGTCCGCAAAATTAATGATTCGCGCAGGGCTTGTGCGCAAACTGGGCAGCGGACTGTACGAGTGGTTGCCGCTTGGTTTTAAAGTGCTTAAAAAGGTGGAACAAATTATTCGCGAGGAAATGAACCGCGCGGGCGCCAACGAAATTTGGATGCCGATTATCCAACCCAAAGAACTCTGGGAAGAAAGCGGCCGTTGGGAACACTTTGGAGACCAACTCTTAAAACTGGAAGACCGCAAAGGCGCGGGCTTCTGCGTTTCCCCCACCGCCGAAGAAGAAGTAACCGACCTCGTCCGTAAAGATTTATCCTCTTACAAACAACTCCCGGTCTGTCTGTACCAGTTCGGCACTAAATTCCGCGATGAAATCCGCCCCCGCTTTGGCGTAATGCGCTCCCGCGAATTTTATATGAAAGATGCCTATTCCTTTGCCGCTACCGACGCGCAGGCCGACGATTGGTATCAGCGGATGTATGATGCCTATCAACGCATTTTTACGCGCTGCGGCTTTAAATTCAAAGCCGTAGAAGCCGACACCGGCGCTATTGGCGGCAATTTCTCCCACGAGTTTATGGTTTTGGCCGACAACGGCGAGGATGCTATCGCAGATTCCGATTGCGGTTATGCAGCCAATACGGAAAAGGCCGCCGTCAAATGCCCGGAATTTCCACCGTTAAACGAAGATGAACTGCTGCCTATGGAACAGGTTTCCACACCCAAGGCTTACACGATTGAGGACGTGGCAGATATGCTCAAAGTGCCGACCTCTAAACTCATTAAACTCCTTTTGTTTATGGCAGACGGCAAGCCTGTGGTGGCCTTGATGCGCGGCGACCACGAATTGAACGAACCCAAATTCCGCGCGTTTTTAAAATGCACCGAACTTGTAAAAGCAGATGAAGAAACTTATACCAAGATTACGGGTTCCTTTGTAGGCTTTGCAGGGGCACAAGGTTTAAAAGAGAAAC
The DNA here is from genome assembly GCF_056976295.1 of Candidatus Avelusimicrobium sp. NCBI lineage: Bacteria > Pseudomonadati > Elusimicrobiota > Elusimicrobia > Elusimicrobiales > Elusimicrobiaceae > Candidatus Avelusimicrobium > Candidatus Avelusimicrobium sp. Next base: position 78,656 of record NZ_DBMCTG010000005.1, on the reverse strand, counting down.
ATCCCGAACTGCCCATTTATGCCGACAACTATGTAAAAGGGGTGATTAACGGCGTGTCCGGCGGGAACGAAAAGGACGTCCATACAAAAAACGTTACACCGTTGCGCGATATTAAAGTAGATGAATATTGCGACCTGAAAATTGCTTCTGCGGGTGATATCTGCCCCCATTGCGGCAAACCCTTTACATTTACGCGCGGGATTGAAGTAGGCCACGTTTTCAAATTGGGCACTAAATATTCCAAGGCAATGAACGCCACGTTCTTGGACGAAACACAAAAGGCCCAACCGATGATTATGGGTTGCTACGGCATTGGTGTAGGCCGCGTGGTGGCCGCCGCCATTGAACAATCCCACGACGAAAACGGTATCATTTGGCCCGCGCCTTTGGCTCCGTTTGATGTAGCATTAGTTGCCATTGATTACCACTCTAACCCCGAAGTAAAAAAACACGCAGACGAAATTTGTGCCGCGCTGGAAGCCAAAGGGTTAGACGTGTTGTTAGATGACCGCGACGAACGCGCCGGCATTAAGTTTAAAGATATGGACTTAATCGGCCTGCCGTACCGCCTGGTGGTCAGCAGCCGAACGGTGAAAGACGGCCAATGCGAATATAAAAAGCGGACCGATAAAGAAGCCGTCCGCTGGAATTTGTCCGAAGCGGTGGAAAAGATATTAGCCGCCACAGGTAAATAAAAAATTCAAAAATCCCCAGAGAAATTTTAAGCTCTGGGGATTTTTATTGATACAAAAGGGTTTAACCCTTAACAATCTGCTTTCTTAAAACCGCATACCAAGACGCAAAAAGAGCGAGTGGAACTGCAAGTCATTATTGCGTCCAAAGTCGGACAGATGTTTATCACTAATAAACGCATAGGTATAGCGGTATTCCAAGCCGGCAAATAAGTCGGTAGAAATGTCATACTGCAAACCTAACCCCGCATAAAAACCGGTTCCCCATTTATCCTTACTGGAACGGTCGCCCGCGTCGGTAGTGGTCTTCATACGCGCTTGCATCATTCCCCAACCCATTGGCAGGTAAACGCGCCAATTATCCCACGCGTTTAATGTGTAGCGCCCGCCCAAGGCAATAGAGTGTAAGTAAAAGTCCTTATAGTTGCGGGCTTGGCCGTCTTTGTTGTGGCTCTTGGTGCCCGGGTGGAGCATCATATAATCCAGCCCCATTGCAAAGTTGGGCGTCATATTCCACAGCATATTCATATTCGCGCCGAATCCGTTTTTGGCGTAGCGGTCTTTGCGGTCGTCTTTATTAAACGTATAAGAAACACCACCCGCCACAGACACTTCCATATCCCTTTCGTTCACACGCGCGGCTTTGCTGGGTGTATATTCATCATACAGCACCGCATTGGTAGTGGTGGAACCTTGCGCATTGGTAACGGTTTGCTCCATTACGCCGTAGTCCGTGGTGCCGCGCTTGTCAGTGGCGGACACGTTATAAACGTTCGTAGTGGTGGTACTTGCATTAAGACGAGGCTCACCCTTTTTTAAGGATGCTGCATTGGCTTTTTGCGTGGCGGCGGCACCGGCTTTATGTTGGTAAGCCGCCCCGGAAGTTTTGCCCCCTTGGGCAGAAGCGGACGAGACACCCAATACCAGCGCCAAGACCGCAATTAATACAGTTTTCTTCATTTTTCCCCCTATAAAAAATACTTCTGTTTTATTACGGCTACTACTCTTTTATTGTAAACAACACACCTCTTCCGCGCAACCGCAAAAATGGATTAGTTTGTAAAAAAACCCGGGTACAAGCCCGGGCAAATGCTTTTTATCAGTTTTATAACTTCTTTTGCCGAAGTGTTCCTTTGTAGAAGGGTTCCTCACACTCACCAGCATATAAAAAACCCTTTTCTTCATAATACGCATTAATTTTTTTTGCTCCGGTCCTACAATCAAGCCGCAAAAATTGCTTTTTTAGTTCCCGCGCCTTCATTTCAGCCCAGTATAAAAATTCAGCACCGGCCCCCGGTTTATCCACCGCCGAGGCCAAGTTATGTACATACCACGCGGGGGCTTTTTCATAATCTTGCCAACGCGGATCCTCATCCAGCAAAACGGCCGAAGCCACCAACCGGGAAGCCTCAAAAAGCCCCCACAACCGGCCCAGACGGGCGGCATTGTCAAAATAAGCCAAATTGTAGCGGGATAAATAATGCGAGCGCGCCCATTGTTCAATTCTCTTGGTTTCCAACCACAATACACGCTGCTCCACCAAGGCTAATGCCAATACGGCTTTTGCCGGAGATATCTGCATAAAAGAAATTGTCATATAACTATTATACTTTTTAGCAAGAAAGATAAATATTTGACACATTACTCCCTATATGTTATGATATGAGTGTTCTAGAAAGAGCGGCTTGGCAACAAGCCGCTCTTTCCATAATAAGGCTCTACAAAAGGAGTAAATATGAGAGACCCCAAAACCATTGAAGAAACCGTAGCCCGCGCACTTGCCCAGCAAGACGTGGAACTGGTGGATTTAATTATCCAAAACCAAGGAAGAAAGAAACTTTTACAGTTTTTCGTAGATAAAACCGGCGGCGTAACGCTGGATGACTGCGGCGAACTGACCGACAAAATTGATTCCATTTTGGAAATGGAAAACTTGATTGACGGCGCTTATATTTTGGAGGTATCCTCCCCCGGAGTGCAGCGCGTACTGAAAAAGCCCGAACACTTTAAACGCTTCGTGGGCCAACGGGCCAAAGTTGTGCTTAAAATACCGTTGGAAGGCCGCGGCAGTTTTACGGGCGTTATCGCCTCGGCGGAAGACGACCACTTTGTGCTTGATGACGGAACCAACCAGTTCCGCTTCGCGTACGACAATATCAAGAAGGCCAATTTGGACCCGGTCCTTGAATTTTAACCCCGCTGCGGTATTAAACCGAGCAAAAAGGAGATTATCAAAATGGAAGGAAGTGCAAAAGATTTAGTGTTAGCGTTAGAAGGTTTGGAAAGAGAAAAGAATATCAAACGCGAAGACATTTTAAAAACGATTGAAGATGCCTTGGTGTCCGCCTTGCGCAAAAACTTGGGCAAAACCGCCCAGATTTCAGCCAAAATTGATGTAGAAAGCGGCTCCATTAAAGCCTTTCAAACGCTAAATGTGGTGGAAGTAGTAACCAACCCGGAAATGGAAATTGACGTGGAAGGAGCAAAAAAATACTTAAAGGCCCCCAAAGCCGGCGACGTGGTAACGATTACCTTGGAAGTGGAAGATTTCTCCCGCATTGCGGCGCAAATTGCCAAACAAGTGTTAATTCAAAAAGTCCGCGGCATTGAACGCGACAATTTCTACAAAGAATTTAAACCCCGCGAAGGCGAAGTAATCACAGGCTCCGTGCGCCGCTTCTCCGACCGCGACATTATCGTAGATTTAGGCAAAGTAGAAGCCATTTTGCCGTATTGCGAACAAATCAAAAAGGAACGCTATGTAAACGGTTCCCGCGTAAAAGCCATTATTGCCAAGGTGCTCAACCAAAATGATTTGGCCAATATCGGCGACGACCCGGTGCTCTCCCGCTACAAATCGGCCGCGTTCAAAATGGATAAAGGACAACGCGGGCCTTACGTTATTTTATCCCGCGCCAACGGTAAATTCTTGGAAGAACTTTTTAAAGTGGAAGTACCCGAAATCAACGAAGGCATTGTGGAAATCAAAAACGTACAGAGAGACCCCGGTTTCCGCGCCAAAGTAATGGTGTCCAGCATTGACAGCAAAATTGACCCTATCGGTACTTGCGTAGGTATGCGCGGTATCCGCATCCGCGCGGTAATGAACGAACTATCCGGCGAACGCATTGACCTGATCAACTATTCTGACGATATTTCCACCGTCATTATGAACTCGCTGGCCCCGGCTAAGGCAGACTTTGTAAAAATTGAAAGCCTCACCGAAAAGAAGGCCACCGTTATTGTGCCGGATGACCAGTTGGCTATCGCCATTGGGAAAGATTGGCAAAATATTAAACTGGCCTCCAAACTGACAGGTTGGAACCTGGAAGTAAAGAGCGAATCCCAAAAGGCAAAAGAAGGCAAAGAAGCCACTGCCGCCGTACAGGCCACCTTGGCAGATGTAGAAGGTATCGGCCCCAAAATGGCGGAAGTATTGCAAAAATCCGGCTTTACAACCGTAGAACAAATCGCCGAACTTGATGTGGAACACTTGTCCACGGTTCAGGGCATCGGCGAAAAAACAGCCGCAAAGATTATTGAGGGCGCTAAAAAATATTTAGCGGACAAGTCCACACAGGAGGAAACTAATGACGACAAAGAAAACAACTAATACCGACGAAGAATCCTCCGCCAAGAAGAAAACGGCTGTAAAAAAGACAACTGCCAAAAAAGCAACCGCCAAAACGACGGCTGCCAAAAAAACTACGGCTAAAAAAACGTCCGCAAAAGCGACTGCCGCCAAAAAGACGGCAGTTAAAAAAACGCACGCAAAAACAACGGTTAAAAAACCGGCCGTCAAACCCGTTACCGAAGAGGTAAAAACGGAAAAGGAACAGACAGTACCGGTTCAACCGGCGGCGGCAGCAAAACCTGCTACCCAACCGCAAGAGCAAAAGGCTGTCAATATGCCAAAACCGGCCCCTGTCGCTCCCGCGCCGAAGCCTGTGCCAGTAACCCCGGCCCCGAAAGCGGCCCCGGTACAGCAGCCTGCGCCCCAAAACCGTCCGCAGGAAAAACACCCGAAGGAAAGCCGCCCGCAGGGTCCGAGACACGGACACCATCATCATCAAGCGCCCGTGCAAGAGGCTCCGACCAAAGACCCGAAGGTTATCCGCATTGTAGGCCAACCGACGGTAAAAGAATTGGCCGAAAAGATGAACATCAAAACAAATGATTTTATCAAAAAGTTAATGATGATGGGCATCTTCGCCACGATTAACCAGCGGTTGGAAAAAGATATGTTGGAACTGATTGTGGACGAGTGTGGCTTTAAAGCGGAACTGGCGGAAGAAGATTTAAGCAAAGAAACCGTCGCGCTTATGGAAACGCCGGACGACCCGGCATCCTTAAAGCCCAGAAGCCCCGTTATTACCATTATGGGCCACGTGGACCACGGTAAGACGAGCCTTTTGGATGCTATCCGCAAATCTAACGTTGTTGCGGGTGAAGCGGGCGCTATCACACAGCACATTGGCGCGTACCGCGTAACCACTCCGCGCGGCACACTGACGTTTTTAGACACGCCCGGACACGAAGCCTTTACGGCAATGCGTGCCCGCGGTGCCCAGGCCACGGATATTGTGGTGCTCGTGGTGTCCGCCACAGACGGTATTATGCCGCAGACCATTGAGGCTATGGAACACGCCAAAGCCGCCGGCGCGCCTATCATTGTGGCAATCAACAAAATTGACTTGCCAGGTGCCAATCCGGACCGCGTCAAGCAAGACTTGTCCGCCCGCGGGCTGGTGCCCGAAGAGTGGCAGGGAAACACCATTTATGTGGAAATTTCAGCCAAAAAGAACATCAATATTGATAAACTCTTGGAAATGATTTCCTTGCAGGCCGAAATGATGGAACTGAAAGCCAACCCGGACCGCCCGGGCGTGGGTGTCATTTTGGAAAGCAAACGCGATAATAAACGCGGTGTCGTGGCAACCGTGCTGGTACAAAAAGGCACAATGAAAATAGGCGACCCGTTTATCGTGGGGACCAACTACGGCCGTATCCGCGCGCTGATTGACGAAAATTCCCAACGCTACCAAAAAATCGGGCCAAGCGTTCCGGCTGAAATTTTAGGTATCAACGGAGAACCGCCGCAAGTGGGCGACACGCTCTACATTATGGACAGCGAAAAGGAAGCCCGCTATGCCGCCGAAAAACGTAAACTGGCGCAGAAGGAAGACTCCCAAGCCCACCGCAAACAAGTTTCGTTAATGAACTTGGCGCAAAAGGACGAAAACGGAAACCGCGTTAAAAAGTTAAGCCTTATTTTAAAGGCTGACGTACAAGGCTCTATTGAGGCTATCAAAGACGCGCTCCTGCGTATTCCGTCGGACGAAGTGGAATTGGATATTATCCTCTCCGCTCCGGGCAATATCAACGAGTCCGATATTCTGCTGGCTAAGGCCAGTAACGCGGTGGTAATCGGTTTCCACGTGGATGTAGAAAACAAGGCCCACGCCGAAGCCGAGCGCGAAGGCATTGAAATCCGCCTTTACACCATTATCTTTGAACTGCTGGAAGATATCAAAGCCGCGATGGAAGGCTTATTAGAACCCGATGTGGTGGAAACGGTTGTAGGTACAGCCACCATTAAAAAGGTAATGAAACTCAGTTCCGGCTTAATTTCCGGCTCTCTCGTAGATAGTGGCAAAGTAGTACGCGGCTACGAAGTACGCATCAAACGCAACGGCGAAGAAGTGGGCCACGGCAAAATTGGTGGCTTAAAACGCTTCAAAGACGATGTAAAGGAAGTGGAAAAAGGATATGAGTGCGGTATTTTGATTGAAGGGTTCAAAGGCGTAGCCGAAGGCGACGTAATTGAATGCTTCCGCAAAGATAACGTAACGCGCAGAATTAAGATGTAAGATTAATTCAAGCGCAAGCCGCAATTATCGTTTAAGCATTGAAGCCCTGCCCTTTGGCGGGGCTTTTCTATGCACGCGGATTGTAACGCGCAGAATTAAGATGTAAGATTAATTCAAGCGCAATCCGCAAATATCGTTTAAGCATTGAAGCCCTGCCCTTTGGCGGGGCTTTTCTATGAACGCGGATTGTAACGCGCAGAATTAAGATGTAAGATTAATTCAAGCGCAAGCCGCAATTATCATTTAAGCAGAGAAGCCCTGCCCTTTGGCGGGGCTTCTCTGCAAATCTCCAAGCGAAAAATTCGGGAGTTCTTATGCCTAAATTTTTCCCCAAACTCTGCTATAATGTAATTATGAAGAAATTATTTTTTATCTTTACAGTTTTATTTTCGTTGGTGGCCTGCCACACTGCTCCCCAAACGGCAGACAACCAATACCCCCAAAACCGTACCTTAATTATTTTTTATGATGCCCAAGTAGGCAAGGAGCCGCTTTTTAAGGCTGCACAAAAATACGGCTCTGAAATTCTATATGATTATAAAAATTTAAACGGCGCCGCCGTGCGCGTGCCGGATAACAAAACGCCCGCCAAGGCCATTAAATATTACAAAAGAGTGCCGGGCGTACTATCCGCGGAAATGGACAAACGGGCTTATTTAATGTAAAAGCCCCGGTTACTTTACCCAAGCCTAAATATTTACTAAAATATATCAATGAAGCCTTTTCCTATTATTGTTTCTTCGCCCTCTGGGGCAGGCAAAACTACGATTGTAGATGCGGTCTTAAAACGCGACACATCTGTCTCGCGCGTGATTACCGCCACCACCCGTGCACCGAGAACCGGCGAAAAAAACGGTGTGGACTACCACTTTTGGACGATTAAACAATTTGAGCAGGCAATTAAAAAAGGCCAAATGTTGGAGTGGGCCCAAGTGCATACGCACTATTACGGAATTCCCAAAAAATCGGTAGATGACCTGATGAAGAAAGGCATTTGCCCCATTTTGGTTATTGACGTGCAAGGCGCACGCACCGTAAAAGCCCAATACCCGAACGCGGCCACCGTCTTTATCGTTCCACCGAGTTTAAAAGAACTCAAAAACCGCATTTTGCGCCGTAACGACAATACGCAGGATATTGAAATCCGCTTAGAAACGGCAAAAAAAGAAATGCAGGAACTGGACCGTTACGACTATGCGTTGCTCAACGATGAACTGGCGGAGGCCGTGGATAAAATGGCCGGAATTGTAGCCGCGGAACAATGCCGCGTATGCAGACAAGATTTAAAAATTAAAAATCTAAAATAAAACTTGCGAGGGATAATATGTCTTTTAAAAACGACAAAGAATTTGATGCCAAACTTATGAACTTTGACGGCGACCGCTACGACGTAGTCGTCTTGGCATCTATGTGGGCCAAAGAACTCAAAAAGAAAGACGAATACAAACATCAGCCCAACGCCGTCGTTATCAAAGTGGCGCTGGACGACATTTTGTCCAACCGCGTTTCCAAAGAAGAAGTTTTAACCGTGAGCAAGAAAAACCTGGAAGCCGAACTCAAAGCCCAGGAAGAAGCCCGTAAAGAAGCGGAACGCAAAGCCAAAGAACCGATGAAACTGTAATATGGCCCAGGATTCGCTGCGCCGGTTGGCAGGAGAACTGCGACGTTTTATTGCCAATCAGGAAGAAGACGAATTTATTTTAACGGCCGCGCCACAGCGCGCGGCCGATATTTTACCGTCTGCATCCGTTCAGCCTGCTGCGCAGGAAGCCTTGCCCAAAATGCCGGAGGGCGAAACTTTAACCGTGGAATTTACCCGCAAGCCTAAAAGCATTACCCCCTCTGCGGCGGTTGAGGTTCAGCCGACCGCCGAAACCGGCCAAGCGGCCGACAGCCAAATCTCTTTATCTGGGAGCCTTATGACCACCGCCCAAAAAACAACCGCTTTGGCCGAACTGGCCGAAACAATTAAATCCTGCACCCGTTGTCCGCTGGGATCCTCGCGCTTAAACGCGGTACCCGGGGAAGGAAATGTAGATGCCGACCTAATGTTTGTGGGAGAAGGCCCCGGTTTTGACGAAGACCGCCAAGGCCGCCCGTTTGTAGGCCGCGCGGGGCAATTATTGGATAAAATGATTGCCGCTATGGGGTTAAAACGGGAGCAGGTATTTATTGCCAATATTGCAAAATGCCACCCAATGACGGACCCTCTCCATCCCGAAAAGCACGGCAACGACCGCGCCCCCAATGCCGAAGAAATCGCCTGCTGCCGCAAATATATTGAAAAACAGATTTCCATTATCTGCCCCAAATATGTCGTTGCGTTGGGAGGAGTGTCTGCCAAAGCACTTATTGCGGACGCAAAATCTTTGGGTGCCTTGCGCGGCAAATTTTATGATTTACATTTAGACAGCGTAACCTTGCCCCGCCCCGTTAAAATATTGGCCACGTTCCACCCCGCCGCCCTCTTGCGCAACCCCGGGTGGAAAAAAGATGCGTGGCTGGACCTGCAAATGGTAATGGCGGAACTGGGCTTAAAGAGCGCCGCCAAATAACCCCTTATGTATTGCAAAGTTGTTTTTGACGTACCGCTGGACCGCGATTTTGACTACCTGGTGCCTGATGAATTGGCTGCAAAGGCTGTTCCCGGTGTGCGCGTAACGGCTCCGTTCGGGCGGATTTTAACGGGAGGTATGATTGTATCTGTAAGCGAGGTCCGTACCGCACCCGAAGATATGAAATTAAAAGAAATTGTCTCCGTGGTAGATGAACGCCCTTTGTTTGGCTCCGATTTATTTCCGTTAGCCCGTTTTATGAAAACGCACTGGGGCTGTCCTATTGGACAAATCCTTTTTTCGCTTATTCCCCCCCAACCTTATTTTAAAGTAGATAATTCCCCTGTTTCTATACATATTGATATAAAAACACCGGCTTTTACACTGACTTCTTCCCAAGAGAACGCTTTAAAAACTATCCGGGCATTCCCCGCCTATGAGTTTCACCCCGTGCTTTTTAACGGGCCTGCATACACCGGCAAAACAGAAGCGGTGCTACGCTTGGCAGGCGACGTATTGGCCGGCTATGGGCAAACTTTAATTACTGTACCCGATATTGCGGCCGCACGGCAGTTCATAGCGGAGGCCGAAACGCGCTTTGGTGCAAATAATGTATTTTGCTGGCACAGCCGGATGCTTTTATCCAAAAAGAAAAAGTATTTTTCCGCCATTTCCAACGGACTCCCCTGTGTGGTAATTTCTACACGTTCCGGGGCCTTATTACCCTTTAAAAACCTGCGTCTGGCTGCCGTTTTGGACGAAGGTGATGACAATTACAAGCAAGAGGAAAATAAACCTTATTACCATTTACGCGATTTATTAATGTTCCGCGCACAAGCGCACGGGGCGGTGTTGGTTTTTGCCTCTGCCACACCGAGCGCGGAAATGCTTAAAATGGTACAAAAGAAACAAGTTTTGCAAATTCCGTTTACCGGGGCTGTACCGGGGCATCATTTTTCCCCTCAAATTAAAATCACCGATAAAAAAGGCGAAAAAAGCCGCTTTCTATCCGACTTTTTGGTCCGCCAACTGACCGAAAACCTGCAAAAAAAAGAAACTTCTCTTTTAATTTTAAACCGTCGGGGCTACTCTACGGCTTACTATTGTTTAAACTGCGGCTCTTATGCTAAATGTAAAAAGTGCGGTGCCATTTTATCACGCGAAAACACCCCCGAACACGGAGACCGTTTAGTCTGCAAAAAATGCGGGCACACCGAAAGTTTACAGCAAGAGTGCCCCCAGTGCCACAACCTGATTTTTAAATCACGCGGCGGAGGCACGCAAAAAATCGTTACCGAAGTACAAAAACTCTTTCCCAAGGCTAAACTTTTGCGCCTGGATTCTGACACTTTAAAAACAAAAGCGGGGCAAGGCTTTGAAGCATTAAATGCGCTAAAAACCGGAAATGCAGACATTATTGTCGGCACACGCCTGGCCTCCGGCGCGTTACGCGGGGCCAAAGTTACATTAGCCGCCGTATTGGACGCGGAATTGGAACTGGACGGCCCGGATTTTCGCGCTTCCGAAAAATACGGTCAAATGCTCTTTGGCTTACGCGGGCATTTGTCGGGAGTTCCTGACGGAAGGTTAATCGTCCAAGCCGCCGACAAAGAAGCCTACGACTATTCCCCCCTCTTATCCGGCGATTATAGCCAAACCGCAGAAACAGAACTGCTTTTGCGCGAAAGTTTTTCCTATCCGCCCTACACGCACCTAATTAAAGTGCTTATCAAAGCCAAAGATACAACCCTGTTAAACACCGAAACAGCCAAAATCAAACGCTTGGGGCATACCCGCGCCATAGAGGTATTAGGCCCGGTGTGGTGCGCCAAAAAAACGGACGTATTAAAAAAGCAGTATTTACTGTTTAAAACGGACGAAGCGCGCTGGCTTGATTTATTGGCGGTGCTGGATTCCTACACTCCCGCAAAAAAAGTTACAATAAAAGTAGCAGCAGACCCGTACGATTTTTATTAAGGAGTTTTTATGGACTGGAAACATTACTTTCGTTTTGCCCCGCGCGCCAACCGCCTAGAATTTGCCTGCGTGGGAGCCTTGTGGCAGGGTTTAGGCTTGATTTCCCTTGTTTTGCAAACGCTTGTGTTGGGAAATTCTGCTTCGCTTTCAGCCGGAGCGTTGTTTTCAAGTTTGCTGTTAAGTCTTGCGCAACTTGCCCTTAGTATCTTGATGGCTTGGTTGGCTTTTGCTTCGTTTTCGCGCCGCCTGCACGATATGAATTTATCCGCCTGGTGGATTGCCGGATACATTATCCCCGTAACAGGAGTATCCCTTTTCTTTCAAGAAAAATGGTGGCTGTTTACGCTTTTGGGGCTTATAGTTTGGCTCTTTTTGTGCTTTAAAAAAGGCTCTCCGGACGAAAACCGCTTCGGCTCTGTAACCGTGCGCAGGCAAGCAAAGAAACCGTTATTAATAGTTTTTGCGGTTTTAGGTTTATTGTTTGCGTTGGGACAAACATTTTATTCCCGCTGTGTGCTGATGCCGCGCGCATTGGCCGTTACGCAACAAATGCAATTTAAATAGGAGAATTACACTATGGGCTTTTTCGGAAGATTACCAAGACTTGGCTATTTGCTCCGGTTATGTATTATCAGCATATTTTACGCGCTTGGCGGCCTGCTCGTTCACTTGGCATTGCCCGGAGAGGGAACATCGCTCTTGGGCCTAATTTGTCTTTTTTTGGGGAGCGGTTTTGTGCTTTTGGCACTTCTGCTGTGGTGGTTTGCCACCGTGCGGCGGTTTCACGATATGAATTTATCCGGCTGGTGGTTTATTTTGGCTATCCTTTTTCCTCCTTTTGTTACGCTGGTGCTGTGTTTTTGGCCGGGCACACGCGGATATAACCGTTTCGGCTCGCCTTGGTATTAACCTTTTCCGTCCGGCCCTGATTACCGGACGGTTTTAGTTTGTATATGGTAAAATATAGAAGATAACCCGTTTTTATATTATGGAGAAAACAATGACTTTGGAAGAACAAATAAACTTTTTAACGCGCGGCTGTGTGGATGTTGTGTCCAAGGCGGACCTCGCAAAAAAATTAGAAAGCGGCAAAACCTTAAAAGTAAAACTCGGCTGCGACCCAACCTCCGCCGACCTGCACTTGGGGCACAGCGTGGCCCTTTCTCTCTTACGCAGATTTCAAGATTTAGGCCATAAAGCAGTTCTCGTTATCGGCGATTTTACCGCCGCGGTGGGCGACCCTTCCGGCCGCGATTCCACCCGCCCGGTTTTACCGCGTGAAAAAATTTTAGAAAACGCCAAAACCTATACCGAGCAGGCCTTTAAAGTATTGGACCCGTCCAAAACCGAAATCCGTTTCAACAGCGAGTGGCTGGACCCTTTCGTAAGCGGGAAAGATTTACTCCAAACTTTGCAAAAAGTAACCGTAGCCCAGGTGCTGGAACGCGACGATTTCAAAAAACGTATGGCTTCGGGCAGTCCTATCAGCCTGCTGGAAGTATTGTACAGTTTGTTCCAAGGGCAGGACTCCGTTGCTTTGCAAGCCGACGTAGAATTGGGCGGAACGGACCAAATTTTTAACCTGTTGGTGGGCCGCCAACTGCAAAAGAACAACGGGCAGGAACCGCAGGTAGCCATTACGGTACCGCTACTCGTGGGGTTGGACGGTGTAAAGAAGATGTCCAAATCCTACGGCAACTATGTGGGTTTAAACGACGAACCGAATGATATGTTTGGCAAATTAATGTCTATTCCCGACGAATTAATGCCAATGTACTATGAACTTTTAACGTCCGAAAATATGGACGAAATAAAAGCAATGCACCCGATGTCCGCCAAAAAGAAATTAGCCGGCATTATGGTTACGCGTTTCCACGGAGAGGAAGCAGCCAAGGCCGCTTTGGAAAACTTTGAAAAGGTATTCTCCAAAAAGGAACTTCCTACGGATATGCCCGAATTTAAAGCCGAGGACGGCGCGCTTCTTTCCGCCATTATTTTTGCGGCGGGCGCGGCGCAAAGCAAAAACAAAGCCCGCGGACTCATTGAACAAGGTGCGGTACGTTTAAAAGGCGAAAAAGTCCCGCAGGACGGGCCGCTGCATTTTGAAACTGGTGATGTATTGCAAGTGGGCAAGCGCCATTTCTTTAAATTGGTTAAATAATGAAAAAATTCCTCTTGCTTTTAATCTTGTTTTTCTGCCTGGTAATCGGTGGTTGCTGGGCAGTAAAAACTTGTTTTTTAAGCAAGGGGAAATTAGTTGTAGTAACCATTGAACCGGGCGCAAGCGGTTCTTCCGTAGCGCGAACCCTCCAAGAAAAGGGCATTATCAAAAGCCAATTTTTCTTTAAATTAATTTTGCGCCTGACTTCTTCCGCGCGAGACTTAAAGGCCGGGCGCTTTGATTTGCGGGAAAACACCTCGTCCTTTGAAGTTATCAACTGCATTAAAAGCGGCAAATGCACCCACTACGAAAAAATAACTGTTTTGGAAGGGTGGCGAAGCGAAGAAATCGCAGAAGCATTAGCCGAACGCAACATTACGGACCCGCACGCATTTTTGGATATCGTGCGCCAAAAAGATTTAGAAGGCTATTTATTCCCCTCCACTTATTTATTCGCCGAAAATACCCCGGCCCAAAAGGTGGTGGACGAAATGTTACAACAGTACCGCAACCACATTTCTCCGCTTTTTAAACAATACAAAACGGACTTAACCGAAAAGCAAGTGTTGACGGTAGCCTCCATTGTGGAGCGGGAAGCCATTGTGCACGACGAACGCCCCAAAATTGCGGCGGTGTACTTAAACCGTTTCCGCATCGGCAAACGGTTGGAAGCCGACCCAACCGTGCAATATGCGCTGGGCTTTAATTTAAGAGAAAACCGCTATTGGAAAAAAGGCCTGACCTATTCGGACCTGAAAACAAAGTCCCCGTACAATACTTACCGCAACGCGGGGTTGCCCCCGGGGCCGATTTGTAATCCAAGCAAAGAATCCGTACTGGGTGTACTTAACCCGCAAGCCGGCTTTGAAGCGCTCTACTTTGTGGCAGACCACGGCGGGCGGCACGTTTTTTCCCGCACGTTTGATGAGCACCGCGCCCATATCCGCCGAATCCGCGGCAAATAATTTGCCTTTACAAACCTCCCCTGCAAGTGCTACGATACCCAAAAGGGATACTTTCCCGGGGGAGCGTACTATGCAAAAAGCAAAATTACTTAAAATTTACGTCAGCAGCACGGACACGATTAATCACGTTCCGCTCTACGAAATTATTGCCAAAAAAGCGCAAGAATTTGGACTGGAAGGTGCCACCGCGCACCGCGCAATGCTCGGGTTTGGGCCAAGCACCAAACTGCGCTCGGCGCATTTTTTGGAACTGGTGGAAAAATACCCGGTGCTTATTGAAATGGTGGACGAGCCTGGCAAAATTGACAAGTTTGCCAAGACTATTGAACCGGTATTAAACAGCCAACCCAAGGGGTGCTTAATGTTGGTGCAAGACATTGAGGTTTTATTTAAAAAGCACGGCACCAAGGCCCAATAGGACTGCGGACGGCGTGCTGCGCGTCGCCACTTCTCCGCGCCCTTTTGATTAATGGAGCCACACTGTTTTTGTAAGATTGCAAACTAAAAAAACGGCAGTTCCCGGGGAGAAACACGCCGGGATGACAACAAACAGCCCATTAGGCAACCGCCACTTTACCCACAAAAAACGCCCCGATACTGAATTGTACCGGGGCGTTTTTTCAAGTTGCTAGCAAAACTATTTGATTACGCCATCTGTAGAACCGTTAGAAATAGATTTGCAAATGGCGTTTACCGTAGTACCGTCTTTGGCAGAAGTACATTTGCGGCTAATAACGCCGGCTGCCGTAATGCTCAAAGTAATGGCATATTGGTTATCGCCAGAGGTCAACACCGTGCCATTGTTGGCGCGTTCCGCCACCGCAGAAAAAGTGGAAGAAGTACCCGCAACCGTGGCCGGATTGGTAATCGTCAATTTAAAGTTCTTCGTGTTAATCGTATTGACAGAGGTAGAAGTTACCCCCGGCAACTGAATATCCAACAGGCTCAAATCGCCCGTATAACTGCCCGTGCTCATTTTATAAATTTCTTCGGCGTTGGCCAAGTTACCCAAGAGGGTAATGGCTTCCGTCGCGCGGGATTTTTCCACCGCTTTGGTGTATTGCGGCAACGCCACAGCGGACAGAATCCCAATAATCAACACTACTACCAAAAGTTCAATTAACGTGAAACCTTTATTCATAATATTCTCCTATTGTTCTTTGTGCGCCCAAACGCGCTACTTAAATAGTTTAGATATATTTTAACACAATTTCAAGTATTTTCTTTCCCCGAAAAGCAAAATGCTATAATAGAATATATGATAGACAGAATTAAACGCTTGGAAACCCTTTTTTTAGAAGAGATTAACACTCTCATTACCAAAATGGCCGCCAACGGCGATTTTGGCGGCTTTGTAACCATTACGGCGGTGCGCCTGTCCAAAGATTTGGCGAACGCCAAGGTTTATTTTTCCGTCTTTGGCAGCCCCGAGGACAGAAGAAAAACACAAGACGCGCTTTCTCTGCTGCGCAAGGAAATCGGCGCCGATTTGCGCGGACGCCTGCATTTAAAACGTATTCCTTCCTTTACGTTTGAATATGACGACACACCGGAAAAAGCATCCCGCGTGGAAGCCATTTTTCAGGTAATTGAAAAGGAAAAAGAAAATGGAAAATAGAGAAGCGAGTTTAGAGCAAATTTGGCAAGCCGTGCGCCACGGAAAGAAATTTTTTATCGCCGGGCATTTAAACCCTGATGGAGATTCTTTGGGCAGCACGCTTACAATGACCTCGCTTTTGGAACGATTAGGCAAAGAGGTGTATGCCTACTGCGCGCCTGCTATCGGTAACGATTTAAAATTTCTGCCGGGCTTAAATAAAATTCACGTCGGCATTTTGCCCGAAAAGCCCGACTTTGACACCGTCATTTTGTTGGAGTGTTCCGACCGCAAGCGCGGCGGCGATTTGGAAAGTGTACTCAGCCAAGCCAAAACGCTAATTAACATTGACCACCATTTGGTGAGCGACGATTACGGCGACCTCAACCATATTGATTCCGTGGCCTCCTCCACTGCCGAAATTATTTTTCAATTTTTTGAAGCCTCCGGAGAAGAAAATTTACTCCCCACCCCCGACGAAGCCACCTGTCTCTATACGGGCCTGGTTACCGACACGGGGCGGTTTGTCCACTCCAACACCACCGCCGAAGCCCTGCGTGTGGGGTCTGCCTTGGTGGCCTTGGGGGCGGATGTAAACCAAATTAACCAAGTAATTTACTTTACCAAATCTTACATTGAGTTAAAACTTTTGGGCCGCGCACTGGAAAAAATGGAAATGCGTTTTGATAATAAATACAGCCAAATTATTCTAACGCACCACGATTTTGAAGCCTTTGGAGCCACGCCCGCCCAAACGCAGGGGATTGTCAGCCAACCGACAATGATTCCCGGTGTAGAGGTATCGGCACTGATTAAAGAGGAGCCGGATAAAGTGTCTGTTAATTTGCGCTCCCGAGGAAGTGTAGATGTAAGCCGTATTGCCCAAACTTTTGGCGGAGGCGGCCACGCGCGCGCCTCAGGCTTTAAAGTTACGGGCAAGAGTGTAGCACAAGTAGCCGATGACCTGGCCGAAGTGGTATTAGATGTCGTTAAAAAACTTGCCTGAACCGCAAAAAAGCGGACTCCTTTTAATAGATAAACCGGCGGATTTTTCTTCGCACGATATTATTGCTATATCCCGCCGGATTTTAAAAACAAAAAAAATAGGCCATAGCGGTACGCTGGACCCGATGGCGACGGGACTTTTGATTTTACTTATCGGCCGGGAGGCCACCAAACGGCAAACGGCCTTTTTGACCCTTTCCAAAACGTACAGCGCCGTCTTAAAACTGGGCCTGGAAACCGATACTTGGGATGCGCACGGAAGCGCGGTAAATCAAATGCCCGTTCCGCCGGTTACCCAAGCGCAGGTGGAACAAGCCGCGCAAAACTTGTCCGGCCTTATCCGCCAGCCGATTCCGTTTTTTAGTGCCAAAAAAATTGGCGGCGAGCATATGTACGACCTTGCCCGAAAAGGTAAAGAAATGGAAAGGCGTTATAACGAAGTTACCGTAGAGTGGCGCAAAATACAACTTACAAAACCGGATGAAATTGAATTTACCGTGCATTGTTCGTGCGGCACTTATGTACGCTCGTTAGGTTTTTTACTTGCGCAAGCATTGGGCACGACCGGGCATTTAACCGCGCTAAGAAGGCTTGAAATCGGCCCGCACAGCGTTCAAAATGCCTTTGACGGCAACTTGTTAAAGGAGTGCGATTTGGACACTCTCTATGCGCGTGTGGAGTCCATAAACGTATGAAACGCAAAAATTTTATCACTATCGGCACCTTTGACGGCGTCCACACAGGACACCGCCACTTGTTTGCCCGGTTGGAAACTTTGGCGGCCGGAGCATTGTTAAAGCCGTTGGCTTTATATTTTCAGCTCCCCCCCAAAACATTGCTTTCCGCACACCCGGAGATGAGCGTTTTGACACTTCCGCAAGAAAAAAAACAGTTGCTAAAAAATATAGGATTACCTGCAAAACCACTTGATTTTGAAAACTGCCGGGAAACGCCCGCGCAAGATTTTTTTCAACAAACATTACTTGAAAAGTACCAAATGGGCGGGCTGCTTGTCGGGCCGGATTTTGCCTTTGGGAAAAACAGACAAGGTGGGGTTGAGTTCTTGCGTGCGGAGTGCACCAAATATAAAATTCCTTTTTCGGTGGCAGATTTTTACCGCGCAGGCGGAGAGAAAATATCTTCCTCGCTTATCCGCAAAGTCTTGGCACAAGGCAATATTACGCTGGCCAATACGCTATTAGGCCGCCCGTATGAACTTTCCGGCACCGTAGTAAAAGGGCACAAATTGGGCCGCAAATTGGGTTTTCCCACCGCTAATCTGGATACGGGAATTTACAAAATTCTACCATTAGGGGTTTTTGCCGTAAAAGTGCGCGTAGGACGAAAAATCTACGATGGCTTTTGCAATATCGGCTTCCGTCCGACCGTAAACACCCTGCATACTGTTTTGCCGCTGGTAGAGGTGAATATTTTTGATTTCCGCCAAAGTATTTACGGGCGGAAAATTACCATTTGGTTTGCAGACAAACTGCGCGAGGAAACCAAGTTCAACGGGTTAGAGGCTTTGGTCCGCCAATTAAAGCAGGACCGCGAAGAAGCACGACAGAAGTTACAAGACTTTTTGGTGTAAATCACTCCATTAAAAAACCCCGCACTTGGCGGGGTTTTTTATATTTAACTAAAAGCATTTAACTTTATTCGGCATCTTCTTCGTTGTAATTGCGTACAAACAAAACAATGTAAGCCAACCAGGTAGCCCCGAAGAAAATAAAAAAGCAATACGAAAACCACCACAACTTATTAAGCGGGTTGTAATCCGTAAGCAAAGACTCCCACAACAAAGAGCCCAAAATCACCGCCAAATACCCCCACACGCACAAGGCCAGGAGTTTTAACAACGAATCAAATGTGCCGATAATAAAACCCTTTTCGGCATACGGTTTTTTTAAATAAGAAATAATCGCTTGCATAAGACTATTTTATTCTCCCTTTATCAAATTGTCAAGTTATTGCTGCATGGCCGGGTCGGTTGCGTTATAGCCAAAGCCTTGGTCCGAGGCTAACGACGGATCAGTAAACCCAGCGGGGGCGGCACTCTCTGCACTGTATGCGGGTGTGGCGGCATTAAGATCCGACTCAAAATCGTTAGCGGGAGCGGTAGCCGTTTGCGTGGAATACGTTTCCGGCTCATAATTAGGATTATACGCTTCCGGCGCATTATTCCCCTGCTGGTAAGCCTGCGCCAACTCGTCCGGCTCCGGCTGCTGCACAACTTCTTTCATATAGCGTTTAGCCTTGGTTTGGCGCGCCAAAAGGCCGGCCTTGGTTTCGTTTGCCAAGGTTACTTTTTGCTCCGCACTCATTGTTCTGGCCGGTTTTTCCTGTGCGGATTTGGCTTTTTGTTCCGCTTGCAAAAGCGCCTGTTTTTTCTGCGCTTCTTCCAGCGCGATTTTTTCCTGTTCGCTTAATGTATCGTTTGTAAAAGAAGGGAATTTGGAAGTGTCCACATAGTTTTGCGAAACAGCCACCCCGTCCTTATCAAAATAAACCTGCTTGCGCTGTTTTTCATCAGCGGCGGCCTCATTTGTCGGGGCGGCAGAGGAAACACCATAATATACCACTTCCGGCCCGGGGGCGACAGGGGCGGCCTTTTCGGGCGTTAAGCAATATTCCACGCGCTGTCGGGTGGAAGCGTCTTGGTGCGCGTCCACGCGGGTTTCACAAGTGGAGGCGCAAACCGCCGGCAAAGCGGCGCTAAAAAGCACAAAAAAAGAAGCGAAGGTTTTCTTCATATTTATCTCCGTACTTTTATGATAGTACATTTTGGGGCATTTTGCACGAAAATCGGGCAGATACACCCCTGCAAACATAACACCCACAAAAAACGCCCTCTGCTAATGCAAAGGGCGTAAAAAATGTCACCGGGTGGGTTCGAACCACCGACCTAGCGCTTATGAAACGCTCGCTCTAACCAACTGAGCTACGGTGACGTAAATCTCGTATATTTATTATAACAAAACAAACACCGTTTGCGCAAACTTTTTCATTTTCCCGTCGGAGAAATATTTAATCAACCATTGAATAAATATTCAACTTTTCGGGAATTTTGGCTGTTTTGGCGGTGTTAAAATCTTTTTCCGCCAGGTCCGTTTTGCCCATTTTCATATACACAGCCCCGCGCGCATTATATACTTCCGCCGCCGGGTGTAAATTGATTACAGAGGTATAATCCCGCACCGCATCTTCGTAGCGGTCCAACATAAAGTTTACCCCGCCGCGGCTAAAAAATATTTCCACCTTGTCCGGCTTTAAACCGGAAGCCAAATTCAGCACGCTTAAAGCATTTTCAAAATCGCCTTTGGCCGCCAAAGTGCTGGCATATGCGGTATAAGCATCCACCTGATAAGGGTTATCTTGCAACACACGTAGGAAATCGGCCTCTGCCAAATCGTATTCACCTAAAAAGAAATATACCGCCCCGCGCGAAGCATATCCCTCCAAGTTATCCGGGTTTAATTTAAGGGCTTTGGTATAAGATTGGACAGCCTT
Source organism: Candidatus Avelusimicrobium sp. (assembly GCF_056976295.1). Lineage (NCBI taxonomy): Bacteria > Pseudomonadati > Elusimicrobiota > Elusimicrobia > Elusimicrobiales > Elusimicrobiaceae > Candidatus Avelusimicrobium > Candidatus Avelusimicrobium sp. Next base: position 58,324 of record NZ_DBMCTG010000005.1, on the reverse strand, counting down.
ACCCGCGTGCCCGTCTTTAAAGTATCCGTCTCCGCGGAGCAAGTATTCGCTAGACGTGGGCAGCGTGGTGCAAGCAGCCAACAGAAACGGGAGCAGACAAACCATTTTTTTCATATAAGCCTCCTGTATTTTCAAAATTATAGCACATTGGACCTATTTTTTTCTAGGTACTTATTTTTAAAAAAATAGGTCCAAAGACCCTGTTTTTAATTCTGCCTGAAATTGTAATCTATTAATATAACAATCAATTTACTTTTCATCCAAACCGCAGTAGTCCCAAACCCTGCTACTGCGGTTCCCCTTTTTATATAAGGCAAATGGTATAATAAGAATATGAAAAAGTCTAGAATTTCCCTTTTTATTATTGCTAAAAACGAAGAATCAAAAATTGCAAAATGCATTTTAAGCACACGCGGTCTGGTGAGCGAAGTGATTGTCGTTAATTCCTTTTCCAAGGATAAAACCGCCCTCGTCTGCCGAGAATTGGGCGCACAGGTTTATAACCGCGCATTTGACGGATTTACCTCGCAAAAAAATTATGCGCTTTCCAAGGTAACGGGCGACTGGGCCTTAAACCTGGATGCGGACGAAACACTTTCGCCCGAATTAAAAGAGGAAATTGCCCAAGCCATCAAAAATCCGGCCTTTTCGGGATATGATATTCCCTTTTGCAACTACTTTCTGGGCAAGAAAATGCGGTTTAGCGGCCTAAATAAAGAAAAACACCTGCGGCTGGTTAAAACCAAACGCGCCAAATATGTGGGCGGATTGGTCCACGAAGGGCTGGATGTAAAAGGCAAAATCGGCCGTTTGAAGCACTCTATCAACCACTACTCCTACGATACTATTGAAACCTATTTCCGCAAATTCAACCGCTACACTACACTGGCGGCGGAACAAATGTACAAAAACGGAAAACGCTTTTCGCTTATCAAGGTAGCATTTACATTGCCATTTGAATTTTTCAAGCGCTACATCTTAAAATTAGGTATATTGGACGGCATACGCGGGTTGCTTTGGGCCGCCTTTTCCACTTTTTATGTACTGGTAAAAAATGCCAAACTTTGGCAATTACAGGAGCAAAAAGAAAAATGACCGTATATTTGCTGGCTTTACTGGTTTTAATAGTGTTTTTGTTTTGGCGTTTCCCGCTGCTGCGTAAAACGTGGTATCTGCCCCCCCGGAAGGGCTTTGTGGCCTTAATGTATCATCACGTTGGCGTATTGGACGACCCGGCGGAGGAGCAATACCCGTTTACAATGCGCCCGGAAATGTTGGAACGGCAGATTTTGTTCTTAAAGTCGCGCGGATATACATTAGTATCGTTAGAGGATGTACAAACGGCCTATCAAGCGGGAAAATCTCTTATTGAAAAACCTGTTATGTTTACATTTGATGACGGTTACGAAGACAATTACACCACGCTTTTCCCCCTTTTAAAAAAATACAATGTGCCCGCACTGATTTTTTTAATTACCGATTATATTGAAAAACGCCCCGGCTATTTGACGTGGGCACAAATTGATGAAATGCAAAAAAGCGAACTTGTAACCTTTGGTTCCCATACTTGTTCGCACCGCCGCCTGCGCAGTTTGCCTGACGAGGAAATTTGGCAGGAACTCACACAAAGCAAACAAATTTTAGAAGAAAAACTGGGCCGCCCGGTTACGGCTTTATGTTATCCGTATGGGGCTGGCGGTTTTGACAAGCGGGTCCGCCCGCAAGTATTTAAAGCCGGATATTTGTTTGATTTCAGCACCAAAAAGGGCATAAATCCCTGGCCGTGGCGCAAAAAAACCACCTTGCGCCGGGCCTTCCCGCGCGGAGGCGAAACAATGTTTGATTTTTACTTGCAAATCACCCGCGGGGAAAGCCGCTTATAACCTATGCTTTACCTCGCGCTAGGGTTGGTCCTTTTGTCGGGAATTTTAATGGCTTTGGTCTGCCGCCACAAGCCGGAGGCATTGCTCGTTTTGGCCTACGAAAAAATTGGCACCGCGCCTAAAAATTCCCCCTTAAAAAAAGAGTGGACGACCGTCAATCAATTTAAAAAAACGCTTTTATGGCTCCGCGCGCACGGGTTTACCCCAATAAATGCAGGAAGATTGAACTCATCAGCCGCCAGGCCCCCCAAACCTGTTTTATTGGTATTTATGGGCGGGTACAAATCTTTTCTAACCGATATTTTCCCCTTATTGCAAGACTCCAAAACACCGGCCACATTATTTTTGCCTACAAATGCCACCGGCACCTATAACAAATGGCAAAACCCGCACCAAGAACCTTGGCAAAATTTACTGACGGAAAAAGATTTAAAAATGCTTGCTAAAAGCGGGCTTATTTCCTTTGGAGCGATTGCATTAAACGGGGAGGATTTATCTGTTTTGCCCGCTGACGAGGCCGCTTATCTGGCACAGGAAAGCACCTACCGCCTGCATACGCAACTGGGATTAAAGGCCGATGCTTTTGCTTTTTATCCTTTCCGAAAAAGAATAGAAAACTTCGCTGAAATTACCCCCAAAAACTTGCCTGTTTTTGTAGATACCCCAGCCGCCAATTCTCTAATGGAAAAAGATACATTTAATGTATTTTTCCCCCAAAAGACCCCTTGGAAAACATATTGGAATTTGTTTACCCGCAGATAACCGGTTACTTAAAAGCAGTAGCAAAACAGGCTTGCAACATTAGTGAGGCAGAGAACTCCTTTCTCATACAGAACAAAGAAATTTACATCCACAAAATGCCAAAAAGACCGCTCCATTAGAAAATAAAAAAGGACAGCGCCCGGTATAAAGCCCTGTCCTTATCGTGCCCAAACAGGCTGAAATTAACGGCGGTTCTTTAATTGCGAGAAGTTAGGATAAAGCATATCCGTAAATTTATCCATTTCGCCTTGTCCGCCACGGATTTTCAAATTAACCGACAGCACATAAACATCTTTGGTTAAAATTTCGCGCCAATTATCGGGAAATTTAACAAAATCTTTAAATGTAGTAACCAGCGGCAAATTGCCGCGCGTTTCCTCAAAAGTCCGCAAATTTTCCTCGGTGTAAAATTGGTGATCCGGAAAACGCCACTTTTGTTTGAGTTCCAATCCCAATTTTTCAAGCGTATTTTCAAAACTTTCCGGATGCCCAAGAGCGCAGAAACAAGCCGCCGGACCCTTAATCATACTCAAATCCACCTTTTTGCTTTGGCAAATGTCAAAATAATATTCAGGAGAGTGGACACTTTCCAAAATTTCCACCGTATCGTTATACAGGCGGATTTCGTCCTTTACGTCCTCCAACTGGCGCGGGGAAACCAAATCACAATGCGTGAGCACTATCAAATTGGCCCGTTTGAGCGCACTTAAAGGCTCGCGCAAAACACCATAGGGTAACAGTTGCTTGTTTCCAAAAGGATTTTTGGCATCCACCAAAATAATATTTGCATCGCGTTCCAAGCGGTGATGTTGCAGTCCGTCGTCTAACAGAATGATTTGGCTTTTAAAGCGGCGCAGGGCCTCTTTGGCACCCTCGGCCCGGTCGGGACAAATGACAATCGGTACCTTGTACTGGGCCAATACGCGGCTCATCATAAAGGGTTCATCTCCCGCCATACGCCAATCGGCATCCGGGTTGTCAAACAGCACCAGGGGCCCTTCGGCCTTTTGTTGGCGTTTGTAACCACGCGACACTATCGCCACGCGAACCCCTTCTTTGGCAAGGGCCGTAGCCGCCAGCAAAACAGCCGTCGTTTTACCTGTTCCGCCCGCAGTAATATTGCCAATGCACACCACGCGGGAATTGACCGATTGAGCCGTTTTCCAACCGCTTTCATACATTGTGCGGTGGAACCACGCACCCATACCGTATAATTTGGATGCACTCCACAACAATCCGCGCCCCAAGGCATTATCCTGCAAATTTTCTTTTAATTCTTCTAAATTCATAAACTCCCCTAAAAAAACAAACTTTTAGATATTTTAGCATTTATCAAGCACTTACAAAACCGGGCGGGAAAAGGAGCCAAAATTAGTATAATGTGTATATATGGCAAATACCCGTTTTCAAAAGACTCCGCTGCATTATATCCAATACCTCGCGCTCAAATGGTTTTGCGTACTGTTTGGGCTGTTACCTTACAAAACCGCCGTTTGGCTGGGCAGAAAAGCCACGGGCGCGGTGCGCTTTGTAATGAAAAAACGCTTTAACCGCTCCGTCTATGATATAAGACGTGCGTTCCCTAAAATGACGGAAGAAGAGGCCCGTGCCACCGCGCTGGAATCTTGGCGCAATATGGGCGGAATTTTGGCTGAATTTATTAAACTGACCCAAATGACCCCGGAAGAGTTTAAAAAGCATAGCCGCATTATCGGGGCAGAAAAAATGCTCAATGCCCAAAACATAACCGGCGGCATTATCCACATTGGGCACTTTACTAACTGGGAAGCCTTTGGTCTCGCCGGGGCCGTCTATGGGGTGGACAAGGCCGTTTTGGCCCAGCGCGTGGATAACCCCTATGTAGATGAGGAAACCAACCGCCTACGCAACATCTTTACGGGCCGCACTTTTTACAGCAACAACGAGGATAAACCTTTCTTTGCCTGTATGCGGTGGCTGAAAAAGAAGAAAATGCTCGGTATTTTAATTGACCAAAATGCAGGGTCTAGCGAAGTATGGGTGCCCTTTATGGGGCGCATAGCGGCGTTTTCGCCAATTACCGCCTTGCTGGCTATTAAAATGCAGGTGCCTGTTTTTCCGGTGCGCGTGTGGAGAGAAAAAGACGGGACCATTGTGTCCGAAGTAATGGACGCCGTTTATCCCCCCAAAGAATTTAGTATGGAAAATGTCCGCAAATTTACCAAAATTCTGGTTGGTTATTACGAAGATTGGCTGAAAGATAACCCCGGCTCTTGGCTGTGGGCGCATAACCGCTGGAAACGCGAAGCCGAGGGAGAAGCGTATTTGAAAGCACACCCGGAGGAACGTGTATGAGCGGAAAAATTAAAGCCGTTTTTATGGACAGGGACGGAACGCTCATCCACGAAAAACCCGGCACCTATTTAAGCGACCCAGCCAAAGTCCGCCCCTACAAAAGTACGGCTCCGGCGCTTGCCCTTTTAAAAGAACACGGTTTTAAACTGTTTATCGTTTCTAACCAATCGGGTATCGGGCGCGGATACTTTACCGAAAAAGAAGTAAACAAAGTTCACGCACGGCTTTTAGACCTGTTAAAACCCGCTAAAATAGAGGAAATCGTTTTCTGCCCGCACGCCCCGACCGAAACGTGCGATTGCCGCAAACCCAAGCCCCAATTGGGCCTTTACCTTATAAAAAAATATAACATTGATACGGCCCGTTCTTATATGATTGGCGACAAAAAGGCTGATGTGGAATTTGGGCACAACATTGGGGTAAAGTCTGTTCTGGTTACTACGGCAAACGGCAAAAACCACTTAAAAAAATATCCCGATCTAAAACCCCAAAAAACAGCCTCCAATCTTTTAAATGCCGCCCGTTTTATTGTGGCGGACGACGGAGCGGCTAATGGTAAATAAATTGCTGTGCGCTCTTGTTTCAACTGCTCTTTTGCTGTGTGCTTGCGCGCATAAGCAGGCGGAGTCCACCTCTCAAAAGGTTATTTCCGCCCCGCTGATTGAGGAGCACGAAAACACCGAAAATCCCCAAAAAATCATCTTCGCTCCCGCCAAACAAAAGAAAACCACTTTATCTGCGGAAAAACTGCCGCAACAACCGCCCACTCCGCAAACCGAAAAGGCGCCTGAAATCACACCCGAAAACCGCGTGGAACAGGCGCGCAAGGCCCAAATGCTCTCCGCACCTACACCGGATAAAATATCCTTTGAGGACGAGGAGTTAATTTCCTTGGCGGGCCGGCGGTTAAGCCCTCTTGCCTACAATGCTGTTTCGCCCGAAAAAACCGCTGCCGCTTGGAGCGGGGAAGAATTAAAATACGGCCTTTACTATTCGTTTATCAAGGCCGGCACCGCCTATATCAAAAACCGTGGCGTTACTACCGCCAACGGGCGCAAGGCATACCTCATCCAAACGACCGCCTTTTCCGCCTCTGTTATAGATGCTTTTTTTAAAGTGCGCGACGTAAATTATTCCTGGATAGATGCCGAAAATTTTTATTCGCTCGGTTACACGCAAAGCGTGCGCGAAGGCAACTACAAACGCGACGAGTGGCTGACCTTTGACTACGATAGTAAAGTTTATTATGGTGAAGTGCAAAAAAAAGAAGCCCCGCGCGTACTTTCCGGCCCGCTTTCCGAGCGGGTGTTGGATATGTTGTCCTCTCTCTATTTCGTCCGCGCGCAAACCTTAACCAAAGGGCAAGACATCATTTTTGACATTATCAACCGCGAAAAACAATACCCCCTTATCGTAAAAGTATTAGGCAAGGAAACGGTAAAAACCGCGGCAGGCAAATTTGACTGTATTGTAGTAGAACCGCAATTTAGGGGCGAAGGAATCTTTGTCAGCAAGGGCAAAAGTTTAAAGGTCTGGCTGACGGATGACGAATATAAAATGCCCGTTAAAATGAAAACGGAAGTCTTTATCGGCAGCGTATCCGCCGAACTACTGGAATACAAACGCAATTAAAGATATAATGGATAAATACAAAGGAGCGTCTAATGACAACTGTACAAACCAAACGCTTAAAAGAAATTTTAAATCATTTTGAAGGACAAGAAATCATCGTGGTAGGCGATATTATGCTGGACCACTTTATCAAGGGCACCGTCAGCCGCATTTCGCCGGAAGCGCCTGTGCCGGTAGTAGATGTAAAAAAGGAATTTTTTGTAGCCGGCGGTGCGGGCAACGTAGCCGTCAACTTGGCGGCCTTAGGGGCGAAGCCCGTACTGGTATCCGTCGTGGGGCAGGACCTGGGCGGTGAAATGTTAAAGGGCTTTTTACGCGATAAAAAAGTAAACATTTACGGCGTAACCGAGGACCCCGACCGCCCGACCACGCAAAAAATCCGCGTAATGGCAGAGCAGCAGCAAATCGTCCGCTTTGACCGCGAAAGCAAAAAGACTATTTCCCCCTCCGTATCCGCCCAATGTATGAAAAGTTTTGAACTGGCTATTAAAACGGCCAAAGGGGTCATCTTGTCCGACTATGGCAAGGGTATGCTGTCGGACCACAATATCCAAACTATTGTGGATATGTGCCGCAAACATAAAATTCCGGTGTGCGTAGACCCTAAAATTGATAATTTTAAAAAGTATAAAAATATTACCTGTATGACCCCCAACACCAAGGAAGCCTGGGAAGGCGCAGGCGACTCCCCCAAACAAGGCGAGGAAGCCATTGTAAAACTGGGCAACAAAATATTAAAGATGTTGGACGCCGATTCTATTTTAATCACCCGCAGTGCAGACGGTATGAGTTTGTTTGAAAAGGGTAATGAAAAACCCATTACTATTAAAGCCACCGCGCGCGAAGTGTATGATGTTACAGGTGCGGGCGATACGGTTATTTCTGTTTTTACATTGGCATTAGCCGCCGGGGCAAAACTGTCCGAAGCGGCGGTATTGGCCAACTACGCGGCGGGAATTGTGGTGGAAAAATCCGGCACAGCCACCGCTACGCGTGAGGAAATTGAAGGAGTTTTAAAATGAGTGATGTATTAATCGCTATTCCGGCGCGTTACGGTTCGTCCCGTCTGCCGGGCAAAATGCTTAAATTATTAGCCGGGAAGCCGGTTATCCAGCACGTTTACGAAGCGTGCGTGAAAGCCAACGTGGGCGACGTAATTATCGCCACGGAATCGCCTCTGGTGGTGGAAGCCGTAGCCAAATTCGGCGCAAAGGCCGTTTTAACCAGCGACCAATGCCAAAGCGGCACCGACCGCATTTATGAGGCCGCCCAAAACCGACCCGAAAAATTTATTATTAACGTACAAGGCGACGAACCCTTTATCAAGGCCGAAACGGTTTTTGCAGTAGCGGAACTGTTAAAAACGGACCCGGCCTGCGATATTTCCACCGCTGTTACGGCTACATTAGACGAAGATAAAATCAATAACCCCAACTGCGTGAAAGCCGTCATCGCCAAAGACGGACGCGCACTGTATTTTTCGCGCTCGCGCGTGCCGTACAAGCGGGAACTGACCGAAGAAAACAAAAAGGCTCCCTATTGGCAGCATTGCGGCATTTACGGCTACCGCCGCGAAGCCTTAAAACGCTTTGTGGAACTGCCTATGAGCCCGCTGGAACAGTTGGAAAGATTGGAACAACTGCGCGCCTTGGAAGACGGTATGACCATTAAGTGCGCGGTTATCGGCTCCGCCGGCCCGGCCATTGACACGGCGCAAGACTTAGAAGATGCCGAAAAGTATTTTAAAGAACACAAATAACAGGACTCCCGCCTCCCGGCGGGAGTTTTTCTGTAAATAGCAGCCTTTTTATTTTTATTCAAGGAGTCGTTTTATTATGTCTAAATTTATTATTATCACCGGCGGTGTGGTTAGTTCGCTGGGCAAAGGAATTTCCGGCGCAAGCATTGGCAAACTTTTGCAGTTAAACGGCCTCACTGTCAATATGATTAAGTGCGACCCGTATATTAATGTGGACCCGGGCACGATGAGCCCCTATCAACACGGCGAAGTTTTTGTAACTACGGACGGGGCGGAAGCGGACCTGGATTTAGGCCACTACGAACGCTTTTTGGACGTAAATATGACCCGTGCCAACACCAACACCGCAGGCAGTATTTACCAAACCGTTATTGATAAGGAACGCCGCGGCGAATATTTGGGCGCCACCGTACAGGTTATCCCGCACATTACCAACGAAATCAAACGACGCTTTACCGCGTTTGAAAATGAGTGCGACGTATCCATTATTGAAATCGGCGGCACCGTGGGTGATATTGAATCGTTGCCGTTCTTGGAAGCCGCCCGCCAACTGCGCTTGGAAAAGGGGCCGCAAAACGTGATTTGTGTACACGTTACGCTTATCCCGTATATTGCCGTAGCGCAGGAACTCAAAACCAAACCAACGCAGCACTCCGTCAATAAACTGCGCGAGGTGGGCATTGAACCCAGTATGCTCATTTGCCGCACGGAAAAGCCGTTAAGCCAACATTTAAAAGAAAAATTATCCCTTTTTTGCAGTGTTCCCGCGCAGGCTGTTATTGAATGCGCCGATGCAAAATCCATTTACCACGTGCCGGAAATGTTCTACAAACAGAGCGTGGATAAGCAAATTATTTCGCTGTTGGGCTTAAAACCCACCCAAGAAATTGACCCCAAATGGTTTGAGTTTTTTGATAAGGCACTTAATCCCAGCAAGTCTGTCAAAATCGCTATTGCGGGCAAATATGCCGAGTTCCAAGAGGCATACAAGTCCGTACACGAGGCCTTAAAACACGCCGGAATGAACAACGACGCCAAAGTGGAAGTTACTTACATCAATACCGAAAAAGACAACCTGGAAGAAAAATTAAAAACCGTGGACGGTATCTTGATTCCGGGCGGGTTTGGCGGCCGCGGCATTGAGGGCAAAATAGCCACTGTCAAATATGCGCGCGAACACAAAATACCGTTGTTGGGGATTTGTCTGGGGATGCAATGCGTGGTGATAGAAGCCGCGCGCAACCTTTGCGGCCTGCACGATGCCAATTCCACCGAATTTGACCCCACCACACAGGACCCGGTGGTAGATTTAACCCCGCAACAAAAAAATGTGGTTTACAAGGGCGGAACAATGCGTTTGGGTAATTACACAGCCGACCTGAAAGAAGGCTCTCTGGCCCGCCGTTTATACGGCAAAGACCGCATTGTGGAGCGCCACCGCCACCGCTACGAATTTAATCCCGCTTATGTAAAGCAGTTGGCTGATGCGGGTTTAACCGTATCCGGCTGGCACGAAGGGGTGTTACCCGAAATTGTGGAACGCCAAGACCACCCGTATTTTATCGCGGGGCAGTTCCACCCGGAATTTGGCTCCCGCCCCTTGCGCCCGCATCCGCTGTTTGACGGGCTTATTAAAGCCAGTTTAAAAAACAAAGAAAATAAAAACAAATAACGGCAGAAGAAAGGCCTTGGCATATAAAAGCCAGGGCCTTTCAAAATACTATGGCAAGAATTCTAATATTTAGGCATTTAATTTAAGCGGTATAACTTTCCACCTACACCTAAAACCGTACCACTTATTAAACTGCCGTTCATTGAACGACACAGATTTTCCGCATCTGTACTATATGCCACGCAGGCGGTTACCCCCGCTAGACCCATACTATAATTTTTACTGTACCGAATAAAACCAAAATCAGGTTTAGTCTTAGATCCCGAAGCCGGGATATAAGCCCCATATGTAAAAAAATTGCCAGCCTCATAAGAGTAAACAATATAATAATAATTACCATTTTTGATATGCGAAGCAGACGATGCTCCCGAAATACCCCCTATATTTCCACTAAAACTTTCTCCGGGAATTGTCAAATCCAAGTCAGAAAAATTACTGGTATATGTACTATTTGCCAAATAATATATTTCTTCTGCCTGATACACAGAAGCAGTCATAGTCTGCAGTTGTGTCATCCTGGCTTTCTGTACGCTCCGAGTATATTGCGGCAACGCGACTGCCGATAAAATACCAATAATAAGTACCACTACCAATAATTCAATTAAAGTAAAACCTTTCATTTATATCTCCTTTTTTGTACTCTTAGTTAGTTTATCAAAAACAAAAAATCCGGTCAATAACAATATTTCTGCAAGAAAAAGAACACTCATCTTATGGCAGAACTTCAAAGGTAAGGCTGTCCGTTTCGCCGTGGCACGAAACGGATAAGGTATGCTTACCCACTTCTAGGGGCCACCAGTTTTGGCAGGCCGAACCCGCCTGAATATGTCCGTCCAACGTCCAAGTGCATTTATCCGCGGCACAAACGGCCTGCCACTTAACCGCTTGGGATGCGAGCGGAACGGACGGGTCTATTTTAAAAATATCTTGGTCTGTGGGTGACGTAATTTTAAGGACGGGTGACTCCACCCGGTGCCGGCCCGAGCAAACACCCGGCAAATGAGCCGCATCAAATACCCCTTCTTGCGTATGGGGGCAATTTTCTCCGGCTAATAACCCGCTATCCAAACACGTCGGGGCGCGTACAATTCCGTCGGGTACCGGGAACGGTTCCGCCGGATATTTTTCTTGCAGATAGACGGCCAAATCGTGCAAAATCGGTCCGGCCCCGGTAATGCCGGAAACCTTCTGCATAGAGGTAGCATTAAAATTACCCACCCAAACGCCGACCGTCCAACGGGCCGTATAACCAACGGCAAAATTATCTTTATAATCTTTGGAAGTACCCGTTTTTGCCGCAAACGGAAAAGGCAAAAACAGGGGCGAATTAAGCCCAAATGCGGGAGCGCGGGCATTGTTGTCTGCCAGCATATCCGTAAGCAAATAGGCCGTCTGCGGGGTAAACAAACGCGCTTCTCTGCCCGGGGCGCGGATAATCGGGTTTGTTGCAAACAAAACAGGTTTATACACGCCGCCGCGCGCAAGCGAAGCATAGGCATTTGTCAAATCCAGCAGGCGCACCTCGCCATTTCCAAGAGATAAACCCAAGCCGTAAAAATCAGCGGCCTTATTTAAAGATTCAAACCCCGCCCGGCGCAAAAGAGCCAGCAAATTAGATGTGCCGGATAGTTCCGCCGCCTTAACCGCCGGGATATTGTACGAACACGCCAACGCGCGGCGCACGGAAACAAGGCCGTGATAGTTTTCGTCATAATTGCGGGGTCTAAATCCCCCCTCAAAAAAAGTGTCCTCATCAGCCAGTAAAGTAGCCGGGGTAAGGTTTCCGCGCTCCAAAGCCAAGCCATACACAAAGGGTTTTAAGGCCGAGCCGGGCTGGCGCAAGGCACGCGCGCCGTCCACCTGACCGCTGTTTTGGGTGTTGTAAAAATCAGCAGACCCCACATATGCCAACACGGCCCCGGTAGCATTTTCCAATACCACCACCGCTCCGTTTGTTACATTTTGCTCCGTCAAACGCACGATATAATTTTTCACCACCTGTTCGGCATACAACTGCAAGTCGCGGTCCAAGGTTGAGAAAATCTCTTTTGATTCTTGCGGCAGCAAAGGCTGCAACAACTGCGTAAAGTGCGGCGCATCAAACGGACGGGCGGCAGAGCGAAGTTCTAATTTTTCACTCACCGCAAGCGCATACATTTCTTCATCAATAAACCCGTTATCCAACATTTTTTTCAGTACCCAATCACGCCGTTTGAGCGCGCGGGCAAAATGTTTAAGCGGATTATAATATGTGGAAGATTTGGCAAGACCCGCCAAAAAAGCCGCCTGTGATAAGGATAAATCGGCCGCTTGTGTATTAAAATAAAAGCGGCTGGCAGCCTCCACCCCCTGCGTTAAATTACCCAATTCCAAAAGGTTAAAATATTCCTCTAAAATTTCCTCTTTTGTCATTTTGCGCTCTATTTTCAGCGCACTAAATGCTTCGCGCGTTTTGCCCCACAAGGTTTTGGGATACGGCTCCACCGCACGCGCCAGTTGTTGGGTAATGGTGGACGCTCCGGAAACAATTTCGCCCTCTTTGGTGTTTTGCCACGCGGCACGCAACACAGCCCGGATATCCACTCCGGCGTGCGTAAAAAAACGCTTATCCTCTGCGGCCACGGCGGCGGCTATCAGCCAAGGCGACACCTCGTTTAACGAAACAGGCAAATAATAAGTGTTATTTTTAGATAAAAAGCCGCGTATGGGGGCGCCATAGCGGTCGTAAATTTGTTTAGACGGCAACAAAAATGCTTCTTCCCCGCCCGCCAGGCAAGGAAGAAGCAATAAACTTAAAAGAAGCGTCCAACGCTTTTTCATTATTTAATAATAAGCGTTCCGGTTGCGTTTCGGCCAAAGACAGCCGGCTCATACATTTGGCTGGCCCACAAGCAAGGATAGGCAAACGTACCCGGAACGGAAGCAGACACCAAATAAGAATAGGTGTGCGTGCCGGCGGGCAAGTAATCGGCAAAGGCGGCTAAGCGGTCGTCATATTTTTCGCTCCGCGTAAAGCCGTTATAATAGTCGCCGTTGTCCTCGGCTAATACAGCACCCTGCGCGGCGGATTCGGTCGCCAGCGAGGTATTTACAATTTCAAACCCGGCCGGGATAAAATCCTCCACTACCACAAAGTTGCGCGCAGTAGCATTTTTAACAGTCAAAGTAATTTTATAGCGTTCGCCCGCCACAATTTCACTTACGGGTTTGCCGTCCAAGGTGGTAATCGCGCGGGAAACCGCAAAGCCGCCGTCCACAGGTTTATCATAGCGGCGCGGCTCATATACCTGCCCAAGCGTATAATACAGCGTTCCGTTTCCTGCTTTGGCAAAGGTCAAACGGGCCTCGCCCTTATTGCCATAAACTCCGGCAAACGGAACCGCCGCCGTTTTACTTTCCATACTGCGGCCCTTAAAGGCGTTCTGCAACAAAGTTTTTCCGGCTATTTTAACAGAGGCCAAAAAATCAGGTTCCGCGCCCTCTTGGGTTTGGTAATAAGTATTTAATGCACTAAACACCGCGGCATTTACGCTTGTGTTATTCCAATGGCCCTCGGCATTTAACTGCGTAATCAGCCAATGCGCCGTTTGGAACGCTTGCTCAAACGGATATTGCGCGTATAACAGCGCATCCAACGCAAGAGCCGTTCCTTTTGTATTGTTCATATGCAGCCACGGCATTTCCTGCGGCACATCAAAATAGGCCGACTCCGGCGTAAAGACCACGCGGTTTAACAAACGCTGGGCTATGGCGTTTTTAATGGCTTGGGAACGGCCGGAGGCCTGCGCGGCTTTTAACAAATAAGCCTGCGCGGGAAGCGGCAGAGAGTCCGCCTTGGCATAGAGTGTATTAAAAGCACTTTGTACGTTTTTACCATACAACGACAACACATATGCAGCATAGGCGCGGGCGGTGTCGGTTTCCAAAGCAGAATACTTATACGCACGGGCCGTCTTGCCGTTAAAGGCACTTTCCAACCACGCGGCAGCCTTATTTAAGGTTTTGCCCGGTACCCGATAGCCGGCCTGTTTGGCCAAATAGGCTACTTCCAACGTATAAGCCGTTACATACGGGTCTGGCAAAGAAATATTTTTCCAGTAGCCGAAGCCGCCGGAAGCATATTGGTATTCGGGCAGTACGTCCAAAATTTCCTGCACCTGCTTTTTATATTGCGCGGTATCGCCCAATTTAAAATCTTCCACCAATTTCGCCCCCGAAATAACAGGCAGCGCCTTGGACATTTTTTGCTCCAAGCAATCATACGGATAAGTAAGCAAATAGACCATAGACCCCTTTAAGTTTAAAAGTGCCGTAGAAGCAAGCGAAAGGGTGATTTGGTTCTTTGCCGCTTCATTTAAGTTTCCGGGCTTATCTAGCAGTTCCTCTTGTACATCTTTCGTAGCCGCATAGACGGAAAGAGTCTGCATTTTTTCCACCGGGGACACCGTCAATTTAGAAAGCACACCATCCTGCGCTCTTCCTCCCTTTACGCTAAACGCTACCTGCGCTTCTCCGTTTTCCACGGCTTCGCACGCCCAAGTTACCTCTTGCGCTTTACCCAAGGGGACCTCTACGGTTTTGGTTTCCGGGCCGGACAAAGTTACAGTCCCTTCGGCGCGGGCGGTTACGGACAATTCGCCTTTTTTATTTTCGTAATTATACACCACCACCCCGCACGAAAATTTATCCCCTTTGCGCGCAAAACGCGGCAAGTTGGACGTTACCATAACGGGTTTAGATACTTGGATAGATGTTTCTGCCGAGCCAAACTCGTCCGCCGTCAGGGCTACCGCCATTATGCGGAATTTGGTTAAGTTGTCTGGCAGTTTAAATTTCACTTCTGCGCGGCCCTTTTTATCGGTGTTTACAACCGCCTTAAAATATGGCGTAAACACAAAGTTTGTGCGCAAATCTACCCCGCCTAATTTACTGGCGGCATAATCCGCACCGCCGCCTCCGCGGTTTTCGCCTTTTTCGCCAAAATTACGCTGGCCCACCACATACACGCGGTTATCCATTGTAAATACAGATACCGGGCGAGAGCCATAATACTTACCAAACAAATCCGGCGTTTGGTAATTCGTCAGGGCCAAAACGCCTTCGTCAACCACCATAACGGCTATTTCCGCCGGAGTATTTTTCCGGTGCGGTTTGGCGGTCAGTTTGAGCGTTACTTCTTCACCCGGCTGGTAGCGGGTTTTGTTAGTTTTTATAACAGGTGTAATTTTTTTGGAATCAGGCAGAACCGTCAAATTAACATATCCCACCTTACCTTGCGGTTTTCCCAAATCAAGGCCTTTGCCGTTTACAGGGTCCGCACTGCGTCCGCGCACCAAAGTTATACCGACATATACGTTAGGCAGATAGGAAGGCTTTACCGGAACTTCCACATAATCCGCCCCGCCCTTAACCGGCGTAATCCACGCATCCAAAATTCCCTCTCGCTCCACCGTTACTAAGGCCAACGCATTGTCATACGGAGATTCCACCGCAATACGGGCCGTTTTACCCGGTTTATAAGAATTTTTATCTTGTTTTAAAACTAACAGGTCATCATCTGTTTTTTTCCAGTAGGCCTGCCCCTGCCCGTAGACCATTATGTTAAATCCGCCCAATACGGTGCGGCCGGAGGAGTCCTTGCTCGTAAGCGTTACAAAATAGTTTCCGGCTTCTGTCGGTTTAAAAGATAATCTGCCTCCGTCCGAGGCGACCTGAACGGTTTGGCTGGGCAAATTGGTTACCCGCTTTTCGCTTACCCACTCCAAGCGGCCCGCCAGCCCGGCCTTGCGCACGCTGAACCATTGTTCCTTGCGGATATCCGCCGTAACAGTAGCCGAAGTCCGCACACCATTAGGCGTTACCGCCACCAAATCAGCCTGCACCGTATCGCCCAGTTCCACACGGTCCGTTACCAGTTTGGCCCCCAAGTAAAAAGCGGCCGGATGTACCAAAACATCCGTACGGGCAAATAGATTCTGCCGCGCGGGAGACTGCACGTCCAGTTCAGCATATACGGTTACCGGGAAATCCACCTTTGGCAACCGTGCGGAAAAGGATAAAGCCCCTTTATCGTCTAATTGGCTGCCGGAGTCTAATAAGAGTTTGCCATCCTCTTTGTATTCGTCTTCACGCAGAAAATACGGGGTAAAGGTGTAACCGTCAAAACCCTTCGGCTCAAACCAGGCGCGCATCCGGCGCAAATTCCAGTTGGCCTTGGCTCCCGCCAACGGAGAGCCAAAATTATATTGGGCAGAAGCCGAAAAATGGGCCGTATCACCCGAGAAATAATCCTCCCGTTCCGGGCGGAGATTTACTTTAAAATCAGCCTGTTTAACGGCCTCCACCTGAAAATTATAATACGCACCGGCAACATCCGTTTGCCCCTTTATCTGCGGAGTAAAAGAAATATCCCAAGAACCTGTATAAGCCGTTTTGGGAATATCAAATTTCAGGTCAAAAGTTCCCATTTGGGAAGAAATAGTAACATCTTTATTTAATACTTCCTCTCCGCGCGCATCACTAATGCGTACCTTGCCGCGCACTGCGGGCGAAAGGCTCCACGCACCGCCCTTTAACTGGCGGACCACCCCTTTTAAATATACGCTTTCTCCGGGGCGGTAAATACCGCGGTCTGTAAACAAGACCGAGCGTAATTCATCCCGCTGGGGATTATAATCGTAATTTAAATTAAAGCGCCACGGCTCCAATCCGTCGTTCCAAGCACTGCTGACAACCGCATCGCCGCCGGCACTGGACACAAACGCATAGACCACGGGTTGGCCCCACTCAGCAGTAACGTCCAAATTCTTCCAACCGGGAGCGCGGACAAGGCCGTCCTGGTCGGTACTGCCCGTCCACAATATTTTATTGTCTTTGCCGCGCAACTCCACCGCCAAATTGGGCATCGGCTCGCCCGTTTGGAGCGAGGTAGCCCAAAGCAAAATATTTTCAGGCGAGGTCTTTAAGGTTACGCCCACATCCGTAATGTTATCGGTAGAGGATACCCAACAGCCGTCCTTACGGTTTTTGTCTTGGATTTTTACTTGGCTAAAAACAATACTGTCCTTGGCCGTGGGGTTAAATTTATTTAAATCAATAAAGGTTTTAACGGTGCGGTCCTTTACGTCTTTAAAGGTATAAGTGCCGTCAAAAGTGGCTGACGTGAGCGGTTTTTTGGCACAGTAGCCCGCAGAAGCCGTATCAAACGGAATAAAATTTTCTTTGTTAAAGCGCGCCCCGCGCACAGGCAAAGAAGGCGTATTCATCAAATCAATGGGCAAGCGCGGGCTTAAATAACTTTCCAACACGCCAAGCCCGCCCGAAAAATCCGTCGCCGGGCAATAACCGGAATTTGTGATTTGAAAGATTTTATCTTCCCCTAAGGCATTGCCATAAATATCACGCAGATTTTTACTCAAAGTTACGGTAACGGTTTGTCCGGGGGTTAAGTTTAAAAACATAAACGGAGTGCGGAAATACGCTTGTCCCGTTTTGCTATCCACCACATCATACCCCAACGCATCTCCCTCCTGCTCGGAAAGTTTGCGCACGGCAGAAGCAGGCTCCACGGTGGCGGCCGCAGCCATTTCTTTAAAGCGGACCGGGGTGGAAAAATCCACCGTCGGCATATAGGGCAGACAGCCGTCATTAATTTGGTTTAAAACCGTTAAATTAGGATAGGTATAAAAAGAAGTATTATAATCTTTTTCCATCCCCTGCGTGCCCGTGGGCGCGGGCAGGCCCGCCTTTAACGTAAGGGTATAATGCGTTCCCTTTTCCAAGGAGGACAACGGGCTGATAACCGCAATATTTTGTTTGTTATAGTAAGAAAAATCTTTATCGTATTCCAACTGGCTAATCGGGCGGACAATCAGCGGGACGGTTTTGGTAACGTCGGGGCGTTTGGCGGAGGATAAACCCAAACGCTGGCTGAAAGTAGCCTCGGCCGGGGCCGTATAAGAAAGTTGGACATAGTTGGAAAGTTCTTCCATTTTCACCGGACGGGTAAACACTACATATAGAGTAGGATTTAAACTAATCCAATGTTCGTTGTTGCGGGGTTGGACAAAGTTTACTTCGGGCACCGGTGTAGTAAAGCGGAAGATATAATTTTGCGCCAGACTCTTGCCGCTAACAGCCGATTTAAAACCCGCCGGAACTGTTACGCTGTAAGCAGTGGCTTCGGGCCAGTTTTCAGCCGGCTCAAAAAGCACCGTTTGTGTGCCGCTGTAACGGCAGGAACCCTTAATTTTGGGAGAAATAATAATTGGACAGTCAGCCGAAGAGAACTCCGTTTTTTCCCCCAGCGCGGCAACAGGTTGGTTAAACGATACCGAAACAGGATAACGCCCCCCTGCATACAGTTTTCCTTTGGGGCTGGCAGACAAAATTTTTAAGGCCGGGGCCGCCGCAAAAGCGGGCAAAAGAGTTTGCACAACTAGCGCACCTACCAAAAGCGCGCGCAAAATAAAACGATTCTTCATAGAAAACAATCCTCCTTACTATCTTTGTATTGTACCATTAAAAACCCTTCTGTGGCACGCACCTTTTAGACATAACAACCGGGCCAAGGAGTCTCTCCTTGCCCCGGTTGTTTGGATAACAGAATACACTTACTTTTTTTCGTCCGACAAATAATGACACCCCGCCGAGTGGCGGTTTTTTAAGGCAGCATAGGTAATCAGCAGAGCCGTCTGCGTGCCGTTGCGCAAGTCCAACAGTTCCTGGCACAAGGCATTGCCCTTGTAAAAGGAATCAATTTCGTTATGCAAATGGCGCAAAATCTTTTCAGCCCGGCCCAAGTGTTTGCGGCTGCGGATAAGCCCCACATAGTTCCACATTGTATTGCGAAGCGTGGCCAAATCCTGCTTTACCAAGTTAAGGTCCGGCTTTTCCGCCGGCACAACCCAGTCCTTAGGCGCAGGAATATGGAAAGGCTGCGTTTTGATGTCTTCCGCGTCCGCGTGCGCGCACAAATACCCCATTGCTACGGCTTCCAATAAAGAGGTGCTTGCCAAGCGGTTGGCCCCGTGGTAACCCGTACAAGCCGTTTCGCCGATTGCATTTAAGTTGGCGATATTTGTTCTCCCTGCGGGTGTAGCATATACGCCGCCGCAGAAATAGTGCGCCGCAGGAACCACAGGCACAGGAACCTTGGTCATATCGTAGCCGCCTTCCAAACATTTTTTGTAAATAGCCGGGAAGCGTTCTTTGGTTTCCTCCGCCGGATTGGCGGTAATATCCAAATACACGCAATCGTGCGAGGTTTCCAACCGCTCCTCTTCAATAGCGCGGGCCACAATATCGCGCGGAGCCAAATCTTTCAGCGGGTGATATTTCGGCATAAAGGCTTCGCCCTTACAGTTGCGCAAAACAGCCCCTTCCCCGCGCAACGCTTCGGACAAAAGAAAACTTTTACCCTTGGCAAACACCGTGGGGTGAAATTGCAAAAACTCCATATTCATCACACGCGCCCCCACGCGGTAGGCCATTGCAATACCGTGGCCGTAGGCGTGTTCGGCATTGGTGGTGTGCAAATACACCTGCCCCACCCCGCCCGTAGCCAACACGGTTTTTTTAGCGGTGATAGCATACACTTCGCCCGTCTTGTTATCCAACACATACGCACCGAAAACGGTCAGCGGGTAATAGCGGTCCATCGGGTCAGGCGAACTGTGGGAGAGCGTTAATAAATCAATCGCAGAAGTAAACTCCTTTACCGTAATAAGCGGGTTTTGGCGCACAGATGCCTGAATAGCGGCCAAGAGGGCGTGGCCTGTGGTGTCTTTGGAGTAAATAATACGGTTTTTGCGGTGTGCACCCTCACGCGTAAATCGTAAGTGATGTTGGGAATCACGGTCAAAGGGAACGGATAAATCCGTTAAAAAGACTTCTTCTATGGCTTTGCAACCCGCGGCGGAGAGTTCCTTTACCGCTTGATCGTTGCACATACCGGCGGTGGCCATTTTTACGTCGGCTAAGAGGTCATCCATATTCAAATGGGGCTCATATACAATGCCCCCCTGTGCTAAATCGCTGTTGGCTTGGAGCATTTCCCCGCAGCAAAGCAGCGTAGTTTTAAGGCCTTTTTTGGCGGCCTCGTGCGCATAAACGCACCCGGCAATACCGGCGCCGATAACCAAACAATCGGTAGAAAGTGTTTTCATATATATATTATATAATAGTGAAGGGTAAATTTGCCTATAAAAACTTGCATAATATTTTTATATTTGTTAATATATATACCCCAATTTTACAACCGTTGCAAAAATTTGTATAATTTTAGTGTAGTAAAGATAAGAAGGATTCTCCTTATCGTAATATTTTTAAGGGAGAAAGTAATGAATAAGTTGCTTGAAAAAATGGCAGATGCCCTCGTAAAAGTGGGCGAAAACGTCAGCGGCGCGCATTATATGATTGCCAAGAAATAAGGCAAGCGCGCTGGGGTAAAAGTACCCCATAAAGCAGTTTGAAGCCAGCCAAGTTGTTCGCTGGCGGACAGGGGAAGAAAATTCTTCCGCCTGTCCAAAACGGCTAAATCAGATTTCCATTTTAAAAAACCCCGCACTTGGCGGGGTTTTTTTATTGGGTAAATAATTTTACGGCTTGTAATATAATGAACCAGATGCAGGCTTAGAAGTATAACCCATACTCTTACAAAAATCTGCACCCTCGGTAGCGTTACTGCCAAAAGGAACACAGGCTTCGCTTTTCCGTTCGGAACCAAAACTGGGAAGCCAAAGCAAATAATATAATTGGCGCGTAGTCCCTTTCATATGATACGCATAGACTCTCCCAGAATTATTAACTATAACCTCAAAATATTTCGTACGCACACAATAATCGCTCTTGGTGGCACAGTCCTTGGCATTGGCCAGGGAAATATCTAAATATGCTATTTTGGGATATTTGCGCGCGCTTGACGCTAAATCCGTATTTTCGTAATAATAGCGGTTTACGGCCTCCTGCACCGCCGCGCCGGCAGCCAGCCCTTCGGAAAACCGACTGCGCTCAATCGCTTTTTGGTACGAGCCAAACCCGATACCGGCCAAAATGCCGATAATAATCACTACTGCCATTAGTTCGGTAAGTGTAAAACCGTGTTTTGTAAGTTTCATAAAACCTCTTAAAAATAAAAATGCTACTAATTATTATAACCTTTTTTGAGCCGTTCACAAGGGTTAATATTGAAAATCCCCCCAAAAACCGATATACTAACAAAGTAAAGGAGATTTTTATATGAAGAGATTTAACAAAGGTTTTACCCTTATTGAGTTACTGGCCGTGGTACTGATTATCGGTATTTTGACGGCTATCGCTTTGCCGCAATACCGCCGCTCTATCCAACGCGCGGAGTCTATGGAAGCGTTAGTCAACCTGCGCACGATTTTTGACTCCGCCAAGCGCTACCGTTCCGCTAATTCGGAAACGCCAACGAAATTAAACGGCTTGGACGTGTCTTTCTTTGACGCCACAAGCACCACCGAAGCCAACTTTGGTATCGGCAAGTTTGAATATATTTTTGCAAATGACGGTATCAGCGCCTGCCGGTTAAGCGGGTCCAATACTTATAACGATACTTTTTGCTTTAAAATGTACTACAACCACGGGACCTACGGCAAAAGTGCGCTTACTTGCACCCCCAGCAGCAACGTAAAATACGAGTGGATTTGCCCTGCTATGGGCGCCACGGATGCAAGCGGCAACGCCGTTAAGGATTCTGCCGGCGGGTATTTGATTCGATAATTTGCCTAAACAAAATGGCCCCGGGCAATAAAACCCGGGGCTTTTTTACACTAAAATTAGATATTCCTTGTCGTGTTGGAAATCTGTCGTTAGTACAAAAACAACAGGTATCCGAACCTGCGGGCCTCCACGCCCCGGAGATGACAGGCAGAAACAATCCTTTCACATCCAATTTGCTTACCTGCCGTTTTTCTTGCGTTTGAAGAACTTGGAAAAACGTTTATTTCCTTGGGAAGCAAAGGCTTTTTTGGTTTGCAACTGCTTTAATTTCTTTTTACTCGCGCCCACATGCACGGCAAAGGGGTTTTTCGGCGGTTCGGTTTCACCTAATATCCGCGCGGTATCGGCGGCTTTGCGGAAAGTTTTAGGCTTTTTAAGCGGAATCGGTTTAAGCACGGCTTCCACGCGCGGGGTTTGTGGCAAATACACTTCGCCCTCGGCCAATAACCGCTTGGCGACTTCGGTTGCCTTAGACGGGCGGGCCTCGCGTTTACGGCGTTTTTTAGCGTGCGCAGCGCCTTCTTCCTGCGCTACAAATTTAGGCGCGGGTAAAGGCTCAATCGTCTTTTGAATTTTTTTGACCGGTATTGAAAATTTAGTAACCTTGCAAATATCGCTCCACTTATCCATATCGTCGGAAATGAGCGATACCGCCGCCCCCACCGCTCCCGCGCGGCCCGTACGGCCGATACGGTGGATATAATCTTCGGGGCACTGGGGCAAATCGTAATTAATCACACAAGATAAATTGGGCACGTCAATCCCGCGGGCGGCCACGTCGGTAGCCACCAATATGCGCACCGCACCGCTCCTAAAAAATTCCAACACTTGGCGGCGGCGGTTTTGGCGCAAATCTCCGTGTAAAGCATTGGCCTTTTGTCCATACAGTTTAAGTTGCTTGGCCAAGCGTTCCGCTCCGTGTTTGGTGCGTGTAAATACCAAAATAGAGCCGGGCCGCGTGTTTAATTCGTGAAGTAACTGCGGCAATTTTTCGCGCACGGACACTTGCACAATTTCCTGCACCACCAAATCGGCAGGCGACGTTACTGAGCCGATTTTTACGCGGGCAGGCCGGTGCAAAAAATCATTGGCAAGCCCTACAATTTCATTAGGGAGCGTCGCCGAAAAAAGGAGCGTTTGGCGCGGAGTTGGTAAGGCAGCGGCAATTTTACGCATATCATCAATAAACCCCATATCCAGCATACGGTCCGTTTCGTCCAGCACCCAATAGCGCACCTGCTTAACATCCACACTCTTGCGGGCCATATGGTCCAGCAAACGGCCCGGCGTGGCAATAATCACACGCGGGCGGCGGCGCAAATCGGCATATTGTTTATGTATATTATCTCCGCCGATAATTAAAGCAGAGGACAGCGGATGTTCTTCATCTGTCAGTTTGTTAAGTTCCGCATAGGTTTGCTGGGCCAGTTCCCGCGTAGGCGACAAAATAAGCGCATTTTCCTGCGGGTTATCCGTCAGCCGGGCCGCCAACGGAAGCAAAAAAGCAAAGGTTTTACCTGTTCCCGTCTGGGCGGTTGCCAACACATCTTGTCCGCGCAAGGCAGGAGCAATCGCTCCCTCCTGCACCGGAGTCGGCTCCGTAATATCCAGGCATTTTAGGGCTTTTTGCAAAAATTCGGGCAATAATTCAAAGGCGTTCATTACTTATCCTCCACCAAGGCGGCTTCGCATTCTTCGTTTAAGCGCAGCCATTCTTCTTCGGCATTTTTTAACTGGTCATTTAAAAGTGCCAGTTCAATGCTCCCGTCCGCCGAATATTCAGCCACCAGTTGTTCCTCCAAAGTCTTTTTCCGGGCAGAGAGTTTTTCTATTTTTTCATCTAACGCGCGGATTTCTTTTTTAAGCGGAGCAACGCGCGCGCGCCGCTCGGCGGCTGCCTTACGCTGGGCCTCTTTGGAAGTCATTTTGTCGCTTGCCAGGTCGTTGCGGTCGTTATTTTTTAAGAGTTGGGCTTTATAATCGTCCAAATCACCCGTAAAATTTTGGCAAGTACCGTGGCGGACAATCCACAAGGTATCGCAAGTGAGTTCAATAACGTGCAAATCGTGCGTAATCAGCACCACCGCCCCTTGGTACTCATTTAATGCTTCCAAGAGCGCTTGGCGGGATTGGATATCCAAATGGTTCGTAGGTTCGTCCAAAATAAGCAAGTGAGGGGCATCTTTGGTAATAAGCGCCAAGAGCAGGCGGGATTTTTCGCCCCCTGAAAGTTTACCGATTTCCGTATCGCTCTTGGCCTTGTTCAAGCCAAACGCGCCCAACTGCGCGCGGACCTGCGTTTCCGTAGCCAAGGGCATTACGGCGGAAAGTTGCTCATACGGCGTTTTTTCCACGTCCAACTCTTCGGTCTGGTGCTGGGAAAAATACGCAATCTTCATTTTTTTGGCAACCGTCATTTTGCCGCTCATCAAAAGCAAGCGGTGGGACAAAATTTTAGCCAAGGTAGATTTTCCGTTTCCGTTTGCACCCAACAGCGCAATGCGGTCATCCGGTTCTATGCGCAAATTTAAACCGCTCAAAACAGGTTTATCGTCATACCCGGCTACGCCGTTTTCAATAGTGATTAAGGAATTTTGCAAACGCGCCGGAGACGGAAATTCAAAATGGGATTCAGGGTCTTTGGGTATTTGCGGAGCGGCCCCCAACTTTTCAATCATTTTAATACGGCTCTGTGCCTGTTTGGCCTTGGTAGCCTTGTAACGGAACCGGTCCACAAACGATTGCAAATGCGCTACCACACGCTCGTGCTTGGCAGCCGCCAAACGCAAGCCCTCAATGGCGGCCGCGCGGGTGCGCTCGTAAGTATCATAATTGCCGTTGTAGAGTTTTAACTGTCCGTCCTCCACGTGGATAATTTTATCGCACAGGCGGTTTAAAATATGACGGTCGTGGCTGATGATAAAAACGGTTTTGTCCAAACGGACAAGGTAATTTTCCAGCCACATTGCGGTTTCCAAATCCAAGTGGTTGGTAGGTTCGTCCAACAGCAAACAGTTAGACGGCGCATACAAGCAAGCCGCCACATTAGCACGCACTTGCCAACCGCCGGAAAATTCCTTTAACGGACGGCGGAAATCGGTATTTAAAAAACCAAGTCCGCTTAAAATAGCACTTGCACGGGCCTCGGCACTGTGCGCCCCCAAAAACTCCAATTTATCAAACACTTCGGCCATACGTTCGCCCGAAATGGCGGGATTTTCCAATTCTTTTTGCAAAGAGGACAATTCCTTATCTGCGGATAAAACATAATCCAACAGCGGCACAGACGGATCCGTGATTTCCTGCGCCACGGATGCAATTTGCGTACCGCGGGAGATGTCTATTTTGCCTCCGTCGGGGGAGAACTTTCCTTCAATCAGTTTAAAAAGCGTACTTTTGCCGCACCCATTCGGGCCGACAAGGCCCACTTTTTGTCCGTCTTGAATCATTACGGAGGTATCTTCAAACAAAGTGCGCAAGCCAAAATGGAAGGAAAGGTCTTTAATGTCTATCATAGAATATATATTTTACTAAATTTGGACTATCCACGCGGGAAAGGCATATATAAAAAACCCGCACGAAAAAACGTACGGGGTTTTTTATTATAACCAAGGCTAACGGTGCAAATTCACAAAGGCGGCGGCTTCAATACCCGCTTTGGCTCCGTTTCCGGCGGCTATAATTGCCTGCCGGTAGTGTTTATCGGCACAATCACCCGCGGCAAAAATACCTTCAATCGTGGTATGCGTGCGTTCATCCGCAAGCACAAGGCCGTTATCGGCAAGCGCCACCAAAGAATCCTTTAAAAAGGCTGTCTGCGGTTCGGCGCCAATGGCTACGAATACGCCGGAGCAGGAAATTTGGCTGATTTCTCCTGTTTTTACATTTTTTACCTTTACACCTTCCAACGCTTCGCCGCCCAACAGTTCCACCGGCACACTGTTAAGCACCAGTTTAATTTTGGGGTTGGACTTTACCTTTTCAACCGTTACCTGGTCGGCGCGGAAAGCATCACGGCGGTGAATTAAATTCACTTCGGGACAAAATTGCGATAAAAAGAGTGCATCTTCAAAAGCAGTATTTCCCCCGCCCACTACACACACGGTCTTACCGCGCATAAAAAATCCGTCGCAAGTGGCACAAGCGGAAAGGCCTCGGCCGATAAATTTTTCCTCACCGGGCAATCCCAGCCACCGAGCCTTGGCTCCCGCGGCAACAATAACACTTTTCGCCAAATATTGCTTGCCGTCGGTCGTTGTTAGCGTAAAGGGCGATTTTTCCCCCTCCACTTTGGCAATTTCTTCTGCTGTAAATTCCACGCCCAGGCGTTTGCATTGTTTGTGCATATTGTCCATTAATTCAAACCCGCCTACGGGATTTACAAACCCGGCATAATTTTCAATATCGGGTGTAGTTAATAATTGTCCGCCCGGAACCGCACCGCCGGCAATCACGGGTTTTACCCCCGCCCGCACCGCATAAATAGCCGCACTGCACCCGGCAGGCCCGGCACCGATAATAAGCAAATCCACTTCTCTCATAATGATAAAAACTCCTTGTATAATTTTTGGAAATATTCCACCGGAAAGCCCTCCACATTACTGCGGCTGCCGACGATACGCTCTATAAACGGGTCTTCTTCGTCCTGTACGGCATAGGCACCGGCTTTATCCATATGTTTCCCGGCTAAGTGGTCCAGTTGTTCTGGCGACAAAGTTCGCGCCTTGCATTTTGAAACATCGTACCCATAGAGCATTTTATGCTCGTTTAGGCACATAATGCACACCCCGGTATAAACGGACTGCCAGGATCCGTTTAACTTGTTTAAAATACGCAAGGCATCCTTTTTATCCTTGGGTTTGCCGATAATTTCCCCCTTGCAAAATACTAACGTATCTGCGCCGATTACCACCGCACCCGGATATTTTTGGGCAACATCAAAGGCTTTTTGTTCCGCCAGTTCGCTTACGCGGGCCGCGGGGCGCTTTTTGGTGCTTGTTTCGGGGTTTTGGGACGGAATAATATCAAAAGTAAACCCTAATTCCTTTAACAGCGCAATGCGGCGCGGAGATTTGGAGGCTAAAATTAAGTTCATATTATTTACGCACAAATTTGGCAATAATCAAATAGCCCAACACCAAGCCGATAATTCCGCAAATACTCACGCACAGGGCCAAAGGGTGAATCCCCACCGTGTAAACGCGCGTTAAGGCGTGGTCTAACTGTTGGGGCAGATAGGCGGCCAGTTTTTCCAGGCCCAGGCCAATCAAGGCCCCCAAGACTAACGTCAGCAACGCAAAAACAATTCCTCTCATACGACTCTCCTTAATTAGTTTAAAGTAATTGTATCTTTTTTAATCGGCACAGGGACGTTTGTCTTACCGTCCTCGCTGTCCGTAAGGCTGTAACGCATACGCCAAAAACCGATACCCGCCAACACGGCTACCGCGCCCACAATCAGCCACGGACCCGGCAAATAATGAGGGGCCACATAATCGCCCAACAGACCCGCTATAAAAAAACCGACCGCTGAACCTAAATTATAAAATACCATTAACATCCCCAAATACCGCCCGCGGGTTTCGCGCGAAGCGATATTAGACACCAAGGTTTGCTCTCCAGGCGACACAAGCAATTCCCCCACCCCGGCTAAAAATACACCGAAAGCAATTAAAAGAAAACTGTTAAAAAATCCCACCGAACCGAACCCCACCGCATAAGCCAGACAACCTAGCAGCATTGCCGTAGAAAGGCGGATTTTGCTCATTAGCACCGTCCCCCAATATTGCAAAAAAACCACCACGAGGCCATTTACGGTAAATAGCCACCCAATATAATATTCCGGCATATGCAAATACTGCTTACAATGCACCGAAAGCCCCACCACCAACTGGGAGTTTACCGCCGTAATCAGCAGTACATACAAACACATCTTGGCAAGCCGCGTATCTTTCAAAGCAAGCAAAGTGGAAACAAAACTGGGTTTGCGGGATTTGCACGGAATATGGTTATCCTGCACCAAGCGGCCCAAATACAAAATAGTAACAGCATATAAAATAGCCGTAAAATAAAAGGCCATACTATACGAATAGCGCACCAAAAATCCACCCATAGCCGGGCCTAATGCCCAACCGATATTAAGCCCGATGCGGATAATGCCAAAGGCTTCCACGCGGTCTTTTGGCGTGGTATTATCCGTTACCCACGCATTAGAGGCCGGACGGAAAAAAGCACCCAAAAAGGTGGTTAAAAAGTACCAAATAAGCATCCAGCCCACATTTACTTTTAGTTCAATACACAGCCCCAGCGCAAACATTGCTACTATTTGGGAAAACAATCCCCACATCATTACGTTTTTTCGCCCAAACGCATCAGCCAATTCGCCGCTGATAGCACTGGATACACAGCGCGACAACCCGGCTAATGCTATCACCAGGCCGGCCAAAGAGGGCGTCAAATTCCGTTGGGTAATTAAATAAATGGTAAAAAACGGCAAAGAAAGCCCGTAGCCAAAAAGCAAAAGGCCGTTGGCTGCGGAAATAAGAATCATACTGCGTTTTGTTTCGCGCTGCATAATATATATTGTATAAAATTAACCGCGTCCCCGTTGAGTGCCCGACGGGTACAAATAGAAAAAATTTCCCAATTAAAGTAAATTTTGATATAATATGTCAAGGGATTTTTATGACCAGGGAAGAAGAACTCATAAAAAATGTGCAATTTGTAGAGTCTGCCCTGTGCGCCGCGTGCCAAAAGGCGGGCCGGAACCCGCAGGATGTATCCCTAATGGCGGTAACCAAGTACGCACAAGACAAAGATGTTTTAACGCTCTTGGATAGCGGCCTTATCCGGCATATCGGCGAATCCCGGGTCCAACAGGCTGAAAAACGTTGGACAAATTCCGTTTTTGCAAAGTATAAAACCGTTAAACATTTTATCGGTCATTTACAAAAAAACAAAGCGGCAAAAGCCGCGCGGTTGTTTGATTTTATAGACTCCTTGGATAGCGAAGAAACCGCCTTGGCTTTGAACCGTACCGCACCGGAAGGAAAAATCATCCGTGCGCTTATACAAATAAAACTGACGCAAAAAGACACCCAGTCCGGCTTACCGCTTGAAGAAGCGCGGAAATTAGTCAAAAAACTGGCGGAATTAGAGCATATTAAAATTTGCGGGTATATGGGTATTGCCCCGCAAGGCGCATCCGAAGAGGAATTGCACCAAATTTTTAAACAGGTCAAAACAGCCTTTGACCAAGATTTTCCCGGGGGCGAGCGGTATTTGTCTCTCGGGATGAGCGAAGATTTTAGGGTGGCGGTAGAGGAAGGCTCTACCTTGCCGCGAATTGGCAGCCGTTTATTTGCCACAACATTGGAGGGTTTATGATTATAAAGGTCCGTTTAATCCCAACCGCCGGACGCAATGAGGTAATTAGCCGCATTGGAAGCGTACTGCGTGTAAAGATTAAAAATAAAAAGGTAGATGATGATGCCGCCAATGCCATTATGAAAACCTTCCTGGCTGATTTCTTTAACGTGGCAGAAGAAAGCATTATTATTGTAAAAGGCGCCAAAGGAAAGGAAAAAACCGTAGAAGTGCGCGACAAAAGCGAAGAAGAGTTGCGTAAAATTATGGATTCTATTCCGTAGAATTTACAGAGGTTCCCTACAAAACCCAAAGTCCGGCATTTTGATTGCCGGGCTTTTTTTATGGTGCTTTCAAACGAAAGAAGTGTAATAACGGAAAGGCTCGGAAATCTGCGGGTCGCCAACCCTCGGGGATGACAACCAAAGCAAAATAGCCGTCATTCCCGAATGTTGTAGTCGGGAATCCGTTGTTCGCCGGTGCCGTCATCCTGGAAAGTCGTAGTCCAGGATCTGTTGTTCGTCGGACTTGTTTCCTTACGACACCGCTACGAGATCCCCGAACCCTGCGGGCCGCCAAAACCCTCGGGGATAACTCTTCCTGTTGTTGTCATTCCAGAAAGAGTGGCGGGCCTGCCAGTATGCCGCCCGCAGGGAACGGAGAGGACAAAAATTCCCCACGCAAAAACGCCCCAGCACCTAAACAGGCACTAGGGCGAACGTCAAAAAACTACTATTTTATGCTTTGGGCGCGTTATCCAACAAATTTGCCATACCTTGCGCAATATTCCGCCCGCTGGGCTGTTGGTAAGCATACAGGCCAAACTGCGGCAATACAGCAAATAAATGGTCAAAAATATCACTCTGCAACGCTTCGTAATCGGTCCAAACCGTCGTGTTTAAGAAACAATACACCTCCAACGGAAGGCCCTGCGACTCTTGCTTTAATTGGCGGACCATTAAAGTAAAATTGGAGTCATTTGATACCACATACGGACGCGAAGCCAAATACAGTTCCGCATAATGGCGGAAAGTACCCAGGTTTGTTAAATGCCGTCCGTTAATCAAATTTTCCTTTACGTTGCGCTTGGCATTAAAGGCCGCAATTTCGGCCTCTTTATCCGCCAAATAATCTTTTAACAGTTCAATTTTTTTCAACCGCGCCAACATATCGCTATCCAAAAATTTAACCGTATCCACATCAATTAAAATACTGCGCTGGATACGCCGGGCCTTGGCTGCGTACATACCGCTCCAATTTTTAAACGGTTTGGAAATCATATCGTAAGTCGGCACGCTGACAATCGTCATATCAAAGTTTTGCACGCGCACACTGGTAAGCGAAATATCAATAATATTTCCGTCAGCCCCGGCGGAATCTACGGTAATCCAGTCGCCTATTTTAATCAGTTTGTTTGTAGTCAACTGAATACTGGCGGCAAATCCTAAAATCGGGTCTTTAAAAATTAAAGAAAATACGGCTGCCAAAGCGGATAACCCCGTGATAATATACATTGGTTTGCGCCCCAACACCAAGGACAATATAAAAAGCCCTGTGCCCAAAAAGACGACGATTTTTACCGCCTGCACAAGCCCCTTTATGGGGATATTCGGGTTCCGCCCGTACAAATGGGATAATGTATCCAATAGCGCATTAATCAGCCACGAAAAACTAATCACCACGAACAGGCCCGTCAGTTTACCCATTAAGGTTGCCAGCCAAGTAACATCTTGAAAAATAAAAACCGGGTGCAAGTTAATGGCAACCATTGCCGCAACGACCACGCCAAGGGCGGTAAAAAAACGGTGCTCGCGCATTGCGTTAAACCACTTGTCGGAGTGCAATTTAGCCACCAGTTTGCTCAAATAAGTATTGCAAAACCAAGTGCTAATGCGCGCCAACACATACAATATCAGCACAAACAGTACCGCAGACATAATTTGCGCAATCAACACGTTATATTTGTCCGGGATATACGGCAAGTTTTCCACTAACGGCAGGATAAATTTCACAAAATGCTCCTTTCTGTCAAAAAGTTACTATAATAAAGTGTATGAAAAAAATACTTTGCGGCGCAATGCTTGCCTGCCTAATTTCTGCTTGTTATACGCCGCTAAACAACTCCGGCGTAGCCACCACAAAACCTTGGTTGGAAGTTTCCGCCAAGAAACTGGACTTTGACGGCAAACAATACGACTCTTGCTACCAATTTAATCTTCATTTTTGGCCGCAAGAAGCCGCCGAAGCGGTGGATTTAAAAAAATCTTGCGTAAATGCTTGTTGCTGGCGCAGCGACAAAAGCGAAGTAACGCTGGACTTTAATAAAGATTTTGACGCCCGCCTGGCTTACTATGGCCGCGCACGCAAATATACCCCGGGAAAAATCACCTTTAAGGTAACGCACTCCAATTTAGTAAACACCACCAAAGTAACCACAGACCCCAAAGGTGCGGTTTCAAACAGCGGCCTTGTAAAACTGACGTATAAGGAATATGAAAATCCCGCACGATTAAAACAAATTGAAGAGGCCGCCACCCGCCTGCAAACCAGACGCAACGCTTATTTAAACGAGCAACGCCAACAGCAGGCCGAAAATGCCGCTAAAAGGGGCGCACAACCCATTAGCAAGGAATCGCAGGCCAAGGCTTTGCTCTCCCTCGTGGCGGGGCCAAAAATAGACAAATATTTCTATCAAATGAATAAGTCCTATAACCGCCAAGGGGCCGTATTTATGTTAAGCGAGCGCCTGTTGCAAGCGCAGGAATTAAACACACAGGGAGGATTTACCGTCTATTGCCACGCCAAAGCCCGCACAGGAGTAAATACCGCCCAATTAAAAGCCTCCACCTTTCCTTGCGGTAAGTGGCGTGTAGATTTGGAAACACAAACCGTCCAGCCGGACAATGCCAAAGCCAGACAAATTTGGGGCAAATAGTTAGCCTTAAAAACACTTAAAAACCCTGGGGACCTTTTATAGTACCCCGGGGTAAATGAGTCGCCTAATGCTATAATTTTGAAGGTTTACAAGTTGCCGTATAAATCCGTCCTTGGCACATTGTTACCGTTTTGGACGAACTTATTTGCCCATATCTACAAGCAATACGGTTACTGTGTTGTTCCCGCACCACGCAGGTTGCGCCTCTCGTGGCCGTCGGGCATTCAGACAACGAATTAGCCACATAGCGGTCCGCCCCACAAGTAGAAGATACCATAATCTCAACTTGGCTTAAACCATTATCTAATAATTGACAATAGGTAGATTCTCTTATTTGGCAACTTATTAAATTGCCCTTGCTGCCCCAAGTACACTTTTCGCTTCCGGAGAAATCCCCATCGGAACTGCCATTACAATTTGCCAAGGCCAAGAGTTTTACTTTTTGGTTGTTGCTTGTTACGCGTTCTTCCCATTTTAAGGTGCAGTTGCTAAGTGCCGCGCCTGTATTGACGTGCGAAGATGTCGGCTGTGGAATATCGTTCCCAGACAATGTAAACCCGTCCGTTGTGGCATCATCATAAAGGCTTGCATCCTCAGACCCGCTGACAGATAATTTATTAGCACGCAATGTAGCCGCCTTTTGTTTTAAGCGGTTTACCGCATCTAACGTGGATATATACGAATCGTTTTTAACCGTTGTCGTTCCGCCGTTTACATACACTTTATTTAAAAGTGCCGTAGGCGTACCCGTATTGACTGCCTGATAATTATCATAAGTATTGGCCGCCGCTCCGTGGATAGCCGTATTGGGCATATCAAGCGCAGAGCCGGACTCCCCCACCACAGCGGGAACATTATAATTTAAATTAGGTGAACTGGCACTCACAGTACCGCCGGAGCGGACCGTCATCGTGTTGGCTTCAATACCGCCTTTTAAATTGGCCTTATCGGCTACCTTTAAATAGACGTAATCGCCCATACGCGACGGATTATACGACACCGCGGAAATGATTTCCGCCGGAGCATTTACCGCCGCAAATAGAGTAATCAGAAACATAACAACCAACCGTTTGACAAAGGCTCTTGCCGTGCGGCCACCCCAAACAAACGTCATTCCGTAAGGTTTCTGTACGAAATCTCGCCGTTTCGCAACAACAGATTCTGGACTACAACTTTCCAGAATGACGACACTAGCACAAGTAGCCGCACGGCTAACATCAATAAACCCTTTCATTTTTTCTCCTTTTTAAGGTCTTTATATTTGAGCAAAACGGCCTTTTATACGCGTTTTTATATACCGGATACATCCGGGTATATCCGGCCTTAATTTTCAAAATTTTAACAAAAAAAAAAAATAAAACAACCCTTTAAAAAGAAGTCCGGCGAACGGCTTACCTTTTTCCCTCTTTTGACTAATGGAGCCACCCTGTTTTGGCAATGTCGCAACCAACAAAACAACACCCATAAATAAAACAAAGGCCGTTATAAAAACTGGGGTCATTCCCGAGGGTTTGGTGAGTATATTCTTCCTTCGTCATCCCCGAAGGTTTCTGTCGGGGATCTGTCGTTTCGGAAGAGAACAACTACGAAAAAAACAGATTCCCGACTACGACACTCGGGAATGACAACCATAATAACGCGGACCGCCAAACACTTGGGGATAACAAGACAAAAAGACCGTTAATAAAGGTTGTACTGGAAGGACAACGAGATAAAAGAGTATTACCACAAAAAGGGACAGCCTGAAAAAGACAGGCCGTCCCTTAAATAACACTACTGCTAAACGAAAACTTAATTGCCGGAGGCGATTAAAGCATAGCCGTCAATCTCTCCGTCGGAATTTTTGCACGCATACACGTCCCACGCGGTATCTTGGTAGAGACCGTTTTCGTGCAATAAATCCATACGCACTTGAAACGCGTTTCCCGCGGCGGAATTTTCGGCCGATTTGAACATCCGTTTGGATAAATCGTCATTACGGATAACCGTTGCAAAAAAGTCGTGCCCCAGCATATTGCCAATGCGCTTGCCCGTCGTCTGCAACAGTGCATTATTCACAAAGGTTGTCTGATAATCCAAGTCAATAATAGCGGCGGGCATTTCCACATATTCCAGCGTCCGCGCCAAGGAGCGCGAAGCCTCGCCCAACTGCTTGCCGGTTTGGCGCAATTCTATGCGCAGGCCGAGCAGCCGCGCCATAATTCCCAACAGTTCCTCTGCTCCGTCGTCAAAACTGCGGCGGGAGGCTCGGGAAGCAAAACACAGCGCGCCCTGCACCTTTCCCCCCACATACAAAGGGGCCGCGGCCAAGGAGCCGAAGTTCTTTTCCTTATGCAAACAATGCTCACAGGAAGCATTACCCAAATCCGGGAACATAACCACATTTCCATCGGGAACATCTACCAAACATTCCTCTACCGGAAATTCCATATGGCGCTCCAAATGAAAATCATTTTTAGTAAC
Organism: Candidatus Avelusimicrobium sp.; assembly: GCF_056976295.1. Classification (NCBI taxonomy): domain Bacteria; kingdom Pseudomonadati; phylum Elusimicrobiota; class Elusimicrobia; order Elusimicrobiales; family Elusimicrobiaceae; genus Candidatus Avelusimicrobium; species Candidatus Avelusimicrobium sp. The sequence continues at coordinate 23,774 of NZ_DBMCTG010000005.1, read as the reverse complement.
GTACACGACGTGGCTTTCCAAGCCCAATTTGCCTTGTTCAAACCGCAGAACAAGCCCCACATCCGCCCGGAACGCCTTTAAACCAAAAGCCAATACTTTATTTACCTGGTCGGTAATAGAAAGCCCCGGCTCGCTTGTTAAATGATACAGTTCGTGTATTTGCTCGTCGTATGCGTGGGAGTTGGAAACGTCCTTTACCCACAGGACAGCCTCATCCCGCCCGGAAATGGGCGTTACGCTTGCTTCAAAGTGGCGCAGTTTATCCGGCACCGTCCACGAAAACTCAAAGTTGGAACTTACGTTAATGGATAACGATTCCTTAATAGCAAACAGCGCCCGTCCGGCGGCTTCCTCCGGCCAATATTCGGCGGGTTTTTTATCCAAAAACAGTTCCGCGGCCTGCTGGTTATTTAAATAGTCCAAGTTGGAATACACTTCCAACACCCGGCCGTTATTATCGGTTTTTAAATAGAGGCCGGGCAGGGCTTGGCGGACGCTTTTTAATTCCTGCGCTTCCTTGGAGTCTTTGGACATACGGTCCATTTGCTCGGACAAATCGTGCACCACCACCAAGGCCGAATCTTTCCCCGGCATATCCAGCGCGGTCAGCACGGTTTGCGCTTCAAAAATAGTGCCGTCCTTTCTGCGTACCGGCAGTTTAAAGGACGTTTTGCCTTGCAAGGCCAGTTCCTCTTGGGCGCGAGCCAAGACGGACGCGCAAAATTTTTCGCCGCGGTTTTTATCGTCAAACAAATCGGCAAAATTCTTATGCACCAACTCATCCTGCGAAAAACCCAACTTGTGCGCAAGCGGTTTACCAGCCTGTTCAATGTGTCCGAAACGTCCGTTTTCAAACAATACAGTAAAGACCACACCGTCGGTGGCTTCCAACAAAGCGTTTAGTTGGGCGGAACGCTCCTCTAAAATCTTCATAATTTGGCGGTGAAATGCCATATTACGGAACACAAACAAATACCGTCCGTCCGTTTCCTTGATAGCCGTCAGGCGAACGGCTGTGCTTTCCGGGCCGTTACCCAGCAAAATATGGTACTCGCGGTTGACCAAGGTGCCGTCCTGCAAGAGGTCCTTTAAATCGGTTTCCAACCGCTTGCGGGATTCTTCATCAAACATACTGCGGATATCTTTTCCCGTCAGCCCGTCCAGCGGTCTTTGGCACAAGGAAGAAAATAAATCATTGCATACGTCAATTTGCCAAGTATCCTTGCACAGCGCGTAAGGCTCGCTGTTGGGCAAAACAAGCATTTCCTGCGGAGTTTTGGTGATGACTTCGTGCACCGGCGGGGCGGGCGGCAGCGGAGTGTGCTGTTTTTTAGGCTCCAAAAACACCACATAGTCGGCCTCAATAGAGCCGTCCTTTGCATCGCGCTTGTTTATCGGCACAAAACTGACGGAGAGCGACATTTTGCCTGTACCCTTTACGCGCCCGGGGAACTGCCGCGCGGCGCGGTCAAAATCAAAGGTATAATCCATTTGGGCCGGTTGCCCCGCACGCAACAGTTTACGCGCAGAGAGCGAAATGGCCGGTTTTATATAGACATTACGGTAGAAATTCTTATCCGCTTCCGTAAGGGCAAACAAACTGCGGCAGGACTCGTTCATTACGCTGATATATCCCTTATGCGATAAGATAAATGCCGGGGTTACGCATTTTTCAAACGCGGCGCGGAAATTGGCGCGCTCATTTTTTACCTCGCGCAGGGTGCGGTTGGCCCCCGTTACATCACGCACGAAGCCCAGCACAATGCGCCGGCCCAAATAAGTAGAGGCCACGGCGGCAAACTCGGCTTCTATTTCCGCCCCGTTCTTTTTAATCATACGCAAATCAATGGCAGAGGAAGCATCATCGGCCCCGGCCACCACAGCATCGTATTTATCCTTTAAAAACAAGCGGTGATCCTCAACCGCCAAGTCCAACAGTGCTTTGCCTTTTACGGTGGCTAAATCTTCATATCCCAACAAACTGCACAAGGCGCGGTTGGCGTAGATAATTTTGCCGTCCTCCAAAATGGCAATTCCTTCGCGGGCGTTTTCAACCAAGAGAGTGTTTTTGTCGCTCGCTTCGCGGATTTGCTTTTCCATACGCGTTTTGGCGGTAATATCTTCCGAAACAGAAAGCAGACAGTTGGGGGTGCCGTCCTCGTTAAACAGCGGCGTTTTAACTGTGTGCATAATCTTTACGCCCTCGGTAGCCGTGGATATAAGTTCCTGCGGAATATTTTGTTCGCGCTTGTTATCAAACACACGCAAATCGGACTCGCGTACAAACTCCGCCTGGTCCTTGTTCAAGTCCGCGCGGTACGAGGTCTTGCCGATAACATCCTTGGCAAGTGCGCCAAAGATTTCCTCGGCTTTTTTGTTCCACAAAATATATTTTCCGTCGTAATCTTTTACAGACAAGGAAACAGGCAGGTTGTTAATAACCGTCTGCAAGAAGTTGCGCGCATTGACAATAGCCTTTTCCTGCGCTTTCTTTTGCGTAATATCCTCCGCCACCGTCAGCACCATAAAGGGCTTGCCCTCTTTGTCAAAAACCGGGGCTTTAATTAAATGCAAGAGGATTTTATCCCCGCGCTTGGTGGTGTACCACTCCTCGGGAAATTCCACCATTTTGCCGTCGTGGAAAATGCTGTCTTCGCGTTGGATATAGAAAGGGTCCTCTTTTTCCGGATTTTCGTCGGGGAACAGTTCCAAGGCGCGGCGGTTTACATACGAGATTTTTTTGTCCACCCCGCGTGAATAGATAGCCACCGGCACTTGGTCCAACAAGGTTTGCAGGAAATTTTTATTTTCTATCAAAGCCTTTTCCTGCTCTTTCTTTTGCGTGATATCTTCGGCCAGGGTAATCACCATATTAGGTTCGCCATTAGTACCCGTAATCGGCACTTTAATCATATGCAAAAGTTTCTTTTCGCCGGAGCCAAGCACATATTCTTCCTCCGGGATATCTAGGGTTTTGCCCTGTTTTAACAAATCGTGTTCCCGCGTGATATACTGGCTGACTTGGTCCGGCGTTTCGTGCGGCAAGGCACCGTCCAGAGAGAAAGCCTCCTCTTTTTCGCCAAAGATATCACAGCATTTTTTGTTGCGCAACCACATTGTCCCGTCCTCTCCGCGGGCATACAGGCCGATAGGAGCATTTTGCAAAATGGCGGAAAGGATACTGTTCATACGGGAAATTTTTTCTTCCTGTTGGCGGCGTTCGGTTATGTCCTCCACAATAGAAAGCACCAAAGGTTTTGGCCCCGCATCCATAAGAGGCACCTTAATTAAGTGTAAAATTTTTTTATTTCCGTGGTGGTCCACATATTCTTCGGAAGGATAGTCTTGAATTTTTCCCTCTTTCAAAACTTCTTGTTCGCGGATATGATGCTCGGCCACCACATTTTTATCCTGATACGGATGCGGGGTATTGACGCATTTTGCATCCGTTTCGCCCAGCACCGTCATACTCTGCCGGTTGTAAAAGGTCATTTCGTTGTCGCAATCGCGCGTATAAAGCCCCAAAGGTACGTTATCCAAAACGGCGCGCAGCAAAGTACGGTTTTGCAACAGGTCCTGTTCGTAATTGCGGCGCTCGGTGCAATCCTCAAACGAGGTTAAAATAAATTGCGGTTTGCCGTTATCGCCTTTTACCAAGGTTTTGCTTACACACAGGGCGCGCTCCTCTCCTTTGGTGTTACGATACGTCAGTTGTACGCCCTCGCGCGGTTCCAGTTTGGTGCGGACCTGTTCATCCACGCGCTTGACGGACGGGATAATTTCCTTGGGTAAAAAGTCATAAATACTTTTGCCTGTTACATCCGCCGACTTATGGCCGAACAACTTGGCCGCTGCATTATTCCACAAAGTACAAACGCCCGCAAAATTTTGCAATGCAAGCGCACAGGGATATCCGTCCAACAAAGAAGATAAAAAGTTTTTTTCCGCTGTTAGTTGTTTGAAAAGCGGCACGGCTTCAAACGTCAGCATAATAAACGGAGTGGAGGCCAAATTGCTCGCACCCGCACTGACAAAAACGGCATCAGCATCCCGGTTGACGAGTTGGATTACCACCTTTTTGGCGGCTTTATCCTCCGCCATTGTACGCACCTGCGGCATTGTCAGGCCGAAGCGGTCCACCTTGGCACCGGTTAAAGAAGATACTTTACTGTGGAGTAACGTCGCCGCGCTGGCGTTAGCAAAGGCAATTTTTCCCGTAGCATCTAACAGCAAAATAGCCGTAGGGAACTGGCTTAAAAAGGAAAACATTTCCGGAGTTAAAGTATTAATTTCAACGGACGGAACTTCTTTTTTGGAAAAAAAGGAAAAAAAGTTATTGGACATAAGCCCTCTTTACAATATAGAGATGATAATACGGATATATCTTAATAAATTCCGCCCGCACTTGCAACATACAGAAGTACGCGCCCGTCCGCGTGCGTACGGAAAAACAAGAACTAATCATTTTTTACACCAGCACAAAAAAATAAATTTGCTACTATACCCTTATGAAAAAATTTTTATTTTTATTCTTGATCCTGGGCGCGACCGCTATCCAAGCGGCAGACGGCGGCAGTAAAAAACTGCAAACGGTGCGTGAAGCCCCGCAATATTTATCCACCGACGGCGCAGCCGTGGAGGACACCTGCCCGGGCAACGATATTTTTAACCAATTTTTCTGCTCGTCCAAAGAGAAACCAGGCTTTAAATGCTTTGATGTGTACCGCGTACAAGGCGACCCCATAGACACCGAACGATACACCCTGCTCGCCCAAACGCTGACGACCGAAAATTCCTCCGCCGAACCCGCCTGCACTTTTGAAGGCGAACTGACTTGTGATAATTTTTTAAAAGCACTCAACTACAATTTATCCTTTTCCTGGTTTATTGATAATTTTCCCACCTCGTCTTTTCCCGAGTGCGGCAAAACCTATTCCTGCACGCGGATATCTTGTTTAAAGGGTTTGCCCCCTGCGGCAAACGGCTCACCGCAATCAGCCAAACTTACTTGCGTGTTTAAAAAGAACCAAATCTACTTTTTGGGAACTCCGCTTACCTGCCAGAACAAAAAATAACCCCCAAATTGCTATAATGGACATATGATTTGGTTGCATATAAAAAGTATTTTTTCTTTTCGTTTCTATCACCGCCTGGCCTTTGCCACGCGGGGACAAATGATTGCGTTCGCCATTTATCTGTTTATGCTCTCGCTGGTTGTTTTCTACTTTTTTGCGGGTTCATATATTGATAAAAATCTGCCTGTCCTGCTTAAAAACTTCCCCGAAGTTACCTTTGAAAAAGGTGTATTGGCGGCACCTAAAAACGCGGTCAGCGTTACCGTGCCGGACAGTGATGTAAAACTGGTGTTTGATGCTTCACGCACCACACCGCCCACACAAGCGGATATGGTAAAGGAGCAAATTTTAATGTTAGTCAGCGGAAATAAACTCTATATGCTGGCCGCCAACGGGGTGCAAAGCCGGGAACTTCCGCCGCAACTGACGTTTGTAACCTCGCAAGATAATTTAGCCAAGCAAAAAGACTCTTTGGCCTCGGCACTAATGGTAATGGCGTGCCTGTCAGCACTTGTTGCTATTCCGCTTGTTATGCTTTTCGGCTTTTGTGTAGCCGGGGCGGTGGGGATGTTTTTCAAACTGCTTACCCGCAGCGCCCTGCCGCGCAAGATTATTTTTAAATGGGCTTTTTTTATGCTGGGGCCGTTGTCTGCGCTGTGGTATGCACGGCTATACTGGAATATTCCGCTGTTTACCTTTGCCCAAATAATTTTATGCCTTATTTATATGCAACAATTTTTTAATACACTTCCCGAGGAGAAATAAATGTTAGTAAAACTTATCCGCTCTTTCAGTTCGGCCCACCGTCTGCCGCAATACGACGGTCCCTGCCACAATCTGCACGGGCATACCTGGAAGGCTGTTTTTGTGATTGAGGGCGAAATACGCCCGGACGGGATGGTCTGCGACTTTAAGGTTATTAAAAAATTGTTGGACGACAACTTGCCAGACCACCGCTTTTTGAACGATTTGGTGGAAAATCCCACCGCAGAAAATTTGGCCGATTACCTGTTCCAAAAAATCGGCGCAGAACTGGCAAAAAAAGATTTAAAACTAAAAACATTGGAAATTTGGGAGAGCGACAATGCCGCAGCCGTCGTGGAAGGTTAACGAAATTTTTTATTCTATCCAAGGAGAAGGCCGCCATACGGGTATGCCCGCTGTTTTTTTGCGTCTGTCCGGCTGCTCTATGAACTGCTCCTTTTGCGATACCAAATATGCCTTTGGAACGGGCAAGGAAATGGGCGCAGAGGCCCTGTTAAATGACCTGGCGCAATACCCGGTAAAAACCGTTATTATTACCGGCGGAGAGCCCACCGAGCAAGATTTGCCCGCGCTGATTGCCCTGCTTAAAAAGCACGGCTACACCGTCCACCTGGAAACAAACGGCGCACGCGATTGCAACGTCAGCCAAGCGGATTTTGTGTGTGTATCGCCCAAAAAATACGTCAGTCCGGAAATGCTGAAAAAGGCGGATATTATCAAAATCGTTGTCGGGCAAGACACCGATTTAACAGATTTGAAGAAATACTATGCGTATGAAAACGAACACACCCATATTTATCTTCAACCCGAAAGTAACAAACAGGAGAACATTGACTTATGCGTAAAACTGCTAAAAGAACATCCCACAGCCCGGTTAAGCCTGCAAATGCACAAACTGATAAACATCCGCTAACCGAAGAAAAGATTTTGCAAAACCTGCGTGAAATTTTAGCCTATATCGGCGACGACCCGGCCCGCGAAGGATTACTGGAAACGCCCAAACGTATCGTGCGCAGTTGGCAGAAACTCTTTGGCGGTTACAAAATGAAACCGCAGGACGTCTTAAAAACCTTTACAGAAGGTTCCTGCGAAGAAATGGTGGTGCTGAAAGATATTGAATTTTATTCCACCTGCGAACACCATTTGCAACCGTTCTTCGGCACAATCAGCATCGGCTATCTGCCCAAGGGCCGCGTGCTTGGCATTTCCAAATTGGCGCGCCTGGTGGAGGTTTATGCCCGCCGCCTGCAAATCCAGGAAAAATTGGTGGCGCAAATTGCCGACAGTTTAATGGAAACTTTACAACCCTATGGGGTGATGGTGGTTTGCAAGGCCAAACATATGTGCATCAGCGCACGCGGCATTGAAAAGCACGATGCCGTAATGGTTACAAGTGCCATCCGCGGTGCGTTCAAAAAAATGGAAGTGCGCAGCGAATTTTTGGAAATGATTAAATAGGCACGCTTATGACAAAACCGCTATTAATGGGCATTTTAAACGCCACACCGGATTCATTTTACGACGGAAATCCGCAAAACAATCTGCCCACCTTACTTGCCAAATGCAAAGATTATGCAGACGGCGGTGTAGATATTTTTGATATCGGCGGCGAATCCACCCGTCCGAGTGCCGCCCCCGTTCCGGCGGAGGAAGAATTGGCCCGCGTTTTGCCGCTTATAAAAGAGGTGCGCAAGGCCTGGCCGCAAATACCCGTTTCGTTAGATACCGTCAAAATTCCGGTAGCATTAGAGGGGTTAAAGGCGGGAGTGTCTATCATTAACGACGTAAGCGGTACCCCGGATAAAGAAATGTTTAAAATTGTCAAAGATTTTAACGCAAAAATTGTGGTAATGCATACCCGCGGAACCCCGCAGACAATGCAAACAATGACGGAATATAAAGATTTATTGGGTGAAATAAAAGAATTTTTGGCCCGCAAAATAGACGAAGCTGTTTCGTGCGGGATTGCAAAGCAAAACGTGATTATAGATGTAGGCTTCGGCTTTGCCAAAACGCGCGAACAAAACTATGAACTCTTAAAACATTTATCTTTCTTTAAAGATTTGGGAGTACAAATGTTAGTCGGACTGTCGCGCAAAACCTTTCTTGCGCAAAAGCGCGAACTCCCCCCAAAACGCAAGGCGCAAACATTAGCCGCTAATTTAGTAGCCTTGCAGGGCGGGGCAGACATTTTGCGTGTGCACGACGTAAAAGATACACGCAAAATTATGGACTTTTACCAAGAATTACAGGGGGCCAAATGAGCAAGGTTTATTTGACCCAATGCGGCTCCTTTACCGCGCGCCACGGACACGGCGGCACCTTGGCCGAGGCCGTTCACGCGCATCATTTCCATTACGAGGTTACTTTTTACGGCCCCACTAATGCGGAGGGCTACCTGATTGATTTCCGCCTTTTAGCGGACACCTTTCAAAAGGAAATTAACGACAAATTGGACGATTGCGACCTGGGAACCTTTTTAAAGCAACCCACCACCGAAGAACTGGCCGTATGGATGTACAACCGCCTAAATGCCCTGTTGCCGCATTTGTTTAGCGTAAAAGTAGGCGAAGAGCCTGACCGCTGGATAGAATACAGAGGAGAAAACTAATGCCCCGTGCCGTAATTGCCTTGGGCAGCAATATTGCCCCCGCCAAGGAACACATAGACCGCGCCATTAAGGCCCTGTCTGCCGCCGGAACAGTAAAAGAAGTGGCTCCGTATATTATTTCCAAGCCGGAAGGATATTCTCACCAAGAAGATTTTATCAATACAGTGCTGATTTTAAGCACCCCCTTTCAGCCAATGCCGCTTTTAAAAAAACTAAAATCGCTGGAAAAGGAGTTGGGCAGAAAACCCTCGTTTACCAACGGCCCGCGCGTAATTGACTTGGATATTTTGTTTTATGACGATTTAGTCCTGTTTGAGGACGACCCGCAATATCACTTATTTCTGCCGCATCCGCGCCTGCACGAGCGGGAATTTGTATTAAAACCGCTCTCGTACCTGTTGCCGGACTATGTTCACCCCAAACTGGGCAAGCCTGTTTACCGGCTCTACCGTGAGTTGATGAAAAAAAAGGGCGCACCCACCTGCCGTATTTTGTAAAATATATACAGAGCAGTCATACTGTACACAACAAGGAGATTCTATGAAAAAAGTAGTTACAATCTTGGCCGCTGCTTTATTTTTAGGCGCGTGCCATTGCACTTGCACAAAAAACACCTGCAAAACCACTAAAAAGCCCGTTCAAACCCAAGCCGCCGCTAAACCGGCCCCCAAGAAAGAAACTGCCAAACCCGCCAAAACCGTAGTGGACGACAAAGATTTTACCGAAGTTGCCAAAGTCAACCGCAAGGCAGACCGCGTTGTTTTGACCTATAAAGAACCGATTAATTTCCGCTACAACAGCGACGAAATTGACCCCGCCTCTTTAAAACCCATTAAACAAACTGCACGCGCCTTGAAGAAATACCCGGATCATACCGTCCGCGTAGCCGGTTACACCGATTCCTTCGGCCCCGCCGATTACAACATGGACCTTTCCCAGCGCCGCGCCAAGGCCGTAGCGTTGGAACTCGTAAAGGAAGGCGTACCCGCTAAAAATGTATCCTTTATCGGTTACGGCGAAGCGAACCCGATTGCCTCCAACAAAACCCGCGAAGGACGCGCCAAAAACCGCCGCGTGGAATTGGAAATCAAATAGTTTTATCCGGTTGTATGACAAAAGCCCCGCCCCCGCGGGGCTTTTTATTTTTATGCGTTTTTTACCAAAAATACTTTGAAGCAAACGCTAAAAAAAGTAAAATATATTTACTTTAAAAAAGTTGTACAAGGAGATACACCTATTATGAAGAAAGTTATTTTGCTTTGCACGGTTTGCGCTTTACTCGGCGCGGCCTGCACGACTCCCGGCAAAAGAACCGCTTGGGGTGCCGCTGGCGGCGCTGCCGTAGGCGCGGCTGCCGGTGCTATCATCGCCAACAATACGGGCCACAAGAGCGAACACGGTGCCATTTACGGTGCGCTTGCCGGCTTGGCTGCTGGCGGTGCGTTAGGCAATTATTATGACAAACAAGCCAAAGAATTGGCCAGAATCGCCGAAGTCGTCAAGACCGATAACGGTATTCAAGTTTATTTGAAGAACGATATTTTGTTCGCCACCGGCAGTTCCGAACTCAGCGCCGATTCTATGCAAACGCTGACGGACCTGAACAGAGTGTTCAAAAAATATCCCAAAAACCGCATTGTGGTACAGGGATACACCGATTCTACCGGTTCGGCTGCTATTAACAATAAACTTTCCACCCAACGCGCCAAAGCCGTGTACGATTTCCTCTTGGGCAGCGGTTTAAAGACCAAGAGCATTACCTATGTGGGCTATGGTTCCGCCAACCCGATTGCCAGCAACGCTACCGCTGCCGGTCGCGCGCAGAACCGCCGCGTAGTCTTGCAAATCACCGCCAACGAAAAAGATATCCAATAACTTTTTTGAAGCGATATTGCTGAAAAGCCCCTCCTTTGGGATATTCCCGGGGAGGGGTTTTTGTTGGCAAAATTTAAAGGAATATATTTTCCCCCGTCAATAAATGCCCTTCAAAAAACAGTAGAAAAAACAACCCCAATTTGCTATCTTTTATTATATGACTATTCTTGGTTACGACGGCATCAAAGCACTTATCAAACTCTTGGAAACGGAAGGCGACGCATACGGCCCCGTTTTGAAGGACGCGTTGGCTGTCGCTATCAAACAAAACCCCGACCAGGTAGAACGCGTAATGCAGGAAGAATTCCACTCCTCGGCACCGCGCACCATCGTCCACGCATTAGAGGAAATCTGTTGGGAAGACCTGTCCAAAGCATTGGCGCGCTACTGCAACAAAATCAACCCGGATCTGGAAGAAGGTCTCACCTTACTTGCCAAGTTTACCAGTCCCACCACTGCACGCGGGAACATTTCCGCGCCGCTAGACCGTATGGCGCAAGACTTACGCCCGGCTTTATTAAATGCCGCCAATTATGGGGAAATTGCCGCTATTTTGGGTCATTATATTTTTAATGTAAGCCAATTTTCTGCCTTGTCCGCCAGCGCGGACGTAAAGGATATGTCTTTTTCCCGTTTTTTAGCCAAAAAACGCGGCTCCGGCTTATGTATGGCTTGTCTGTATGCGGCATTAGGCCAACGCTTTGGCCTGGATGTAAACCTGATTGATTTAGCCGGACGGATACTCGTCAATTTGCAAAATCCTGCTACGGGTGAGGCCTTGTTCATTGACCCGTTGGATAACGGAAAAGTTTTAAGCGAGCGCGACTGCCGCCAATACATTGAACTCCGCCAACTCTCTTGGCACGATTCCTTCTTAACACCGCTTTCATCCCATTTAATTATCCGGCGTTTTATCGCCAATATGATTTATGCTTTAAATAAACTCCGCGATGAAAGGCGTCTAAAATTCCTGCGCGGCTATTTGGATATTATCAAGGGCTAACCCCAAGGAGGGAAAAATGAACTATTATGTATGGCTAATTATTGCCGTAGGTTGTTTTGTGGGCGAAATGTTTTCTATGGAATTTTCGCTTGCGTGCTTGGGTACGGGATTGTTAGGGGCCGCCGTGGCGGCTTATTTGGGGCTGGGTTTATGGGCCCAAGTAGGTATATTTGCCGCTGTTTCCGCCATTACCTGGATAGGTGTCCGCCCTTTTGCTTTAAAACATCTCTACGGCAAGGCCAAGGACGTTAAAACCCCGGCCGAGGACGTGCTTGGCAAACCGGCTGTGGTGGAAACGGATATTGACCCGCTGCAAGAGACCGGACGCGTAAAAGTGGAGGGCGAAAGTTGGAAAGCCACCGCAAAAGAACCCTTACCGGCCGGCACAAAATGCGTAGTTGAAAAGTTAGACGGCGTAACCTTGACGGTACGCAAAGAGTAATTTGGCAGGAACGCCCACGGGCGTAAAATAAAAAAAGGAGTTATTCTATGACAGAAACAGCAGGGAACTTCGGGCTAGTGTTTTTGGCTGCCTTTATCTTCTTTGTCATCGTCATCATCGCCAAGGGCATTGTAATTGTGCGCCAGGCGCAGGTGATTATTATTGAGCGTTTCGGGAAATATTTGGAAACGTTAAACCCGGGCATCAACTGGATTATCCCGATTATGGATAAGCCGCACTTAATGGAGTGGCGCAACAGCCGCGAATATTTGGATTCCACGGGCCGCACGCGCTCCGTACCGTTTATGGAAATGCGCGACACGATTGATATGCGCGAAACGGTGTATGACTTTCCGCGCCAGAGCGTAATTACCAAAGACAACGTGGGTATTGAAATTAACGCTTTGCTGTATTTCCAAATCACGGACCCGATTAAAGCCGCTTACAAAGTGGAATCGTTGCCGACCGCCATTGAGAAATTAACCCAAACCACGTTAAGAAATATCATTGGCGAAATGGACCTGGACCAAACGCTTACTTCGCGCGAAATTATCAACAGCAAATTACAGGTAATTTTGGATGATGCGTCCAACAAATGGGGTGTAAAAGTCAACCGCGTAGAATTGCAGGACATTATCCCCCCCGCCGCTATCCGTGAGGCTATGGAAAAACAAATGAAAGCCGAACGCGACCGCCGCGCGATGGTAACAGAAGCCGAAGGTACCAAAACGGCCCAAATTTTAAAGGCCGAAGCCGTACGCGAAAGCGAAATTAAAAAAGCCGAAGGTATGAAACAATCTGCTATTTTACAGGCAGAAGGTGTGGCGGAGGCCAAAATCAAAGTGGCCCAGGCGGAAGCCGAATCCGTCAAAATTGTAGCCGCCACCGTGGCACAATCTTCCAACCCGGCCAGTTATATGATTTCGCTCAAATACATTGAAGCCTTAACTAAAATGACCGACGGCAAAGACAATAAAATCGTCTATATGCCTTACGAAGCCTCCAATGTGTTGGGTGCGGTGGCCGCTATCAAAGATTTAACGGGCGGCGTTCCCACCAAATAAGTTTAACAGGCAAGAGATTATCACCCCCGGAAATTTACCTTTTCCGGGGTGTTTTTTATTCTAACGGTCTGTAAGGACTTTTTCCTTTTAGTTGTCATTCCCGAAGTTCGTAGTCGGGAATCTGTTTTTGTTGTTTGTTTTTTGCTTACAACACGACAGATCCACGAACGCTCCGCGCCGGCAGACACTCGGGGATGACGGCTGGTGCTACCTTTTCATTTGCCAGAAACTTTACAAATAGTGTATGGTCCCACCAAACGCTACCCAACGCATTGAGCAGCCACCCTCAGGGATTTACTATAATAATTTTATGGGAAAAATTAACTGGCACCAGGTATATGCCGAAGTAAAAGAATTTACCAAAATTACGCTCAAAAAATACTCGTTGTTTCTTGTGCGCCTCACTCCGCACCAAAACATCGCCCAAACGGTCTTATCCTACACGCTTATCGGGTGGATTGTCCTTTCTTTGCCGTTTATGAACACGGTACACGTTTCTTTTTTGGATAATCTCTTTACCGCCGCATCCGCTGTTTCCACGACCGGGCTTAACAGTGTAAACTTTGCCGACTCTTATACCTTTTTAGGCAAATTAGTAGTCTTAATTCTTATTCAAGTAGGAGGCGTGGGGTATATGACGTTCGCTTCGTTTGTGTATTTGTCCTTTTCACAAAAGCACCGTCTGCGCAAAAGCCAACAAGATGCCCTGTCTGCCGAAGTAGCCTTGCCAAATACCTTAAAACTTTCCGACTTTTTGTGGGCGGCACTCGCGTTCACTGTTATTGCGGAAAGTATCGGAACCGTTTTTTTGTTCAATTATTTCCGCCATCACGACTATACTATTTGGCAGGCCGCCTGGTACAGCGTTTTCCACAGCGTTTCCGCTTTTTGTACGGCGGGTTTTTCTCTTTGGAATAACAGTTTGGAAACTTTTGCCGACAGCAAAACCATTAACTTGGTAATGTCGTGCCTGATGTTAGCGGGGGCTATGGGTTTTATCGTAGTAACAGACCTGTTCAACTTTATCTGCCGCCGCACCAAAGAAATTTCTTTTACCACCAAACTGATTTGCCTTTCCACCGTAGTAATGGTGGCATTCGGTACATTTACACTATTTGTAACCACGCCGGGGCTTTCCGTTTGGGAATCTTTTTTCCAATCTGTTGCCGCAATGACCACCGCCGGATTTAATACGGTAAACATTGGTATTTTATCCTCGTGTTCATTACTTATTTTAATTTTACTTATGAGCATCGGCGGTTCCCCCTCCGGCACCGCAGGCGGTATCAAAACAACGGCTTTTGTGAGCGTAATGGCAATTATGTATAACCGGTTGCGTCTGCACGACCGTGTGGAAATGATGGGCCGCCGCTTGCCCTTGGTGCGGATGTATGCCGCCACCTCTACTTTTTTACTCTATGCCTTAATGCTGTTTGGCAGTATTTTCCTTTTAACCTGGACAGAAAAATTGCCATTTTTAGATTTAGTATTTGAATCCTCCGCCGCACTTAGCACCTCGGGTTTATCCACGGGGGCTACGGCACAACTTTCGTGGTTGGGCAAACTGATTATTATCGGCACAATGCTTATCGGCCGTATCGGTGTAGTAACGTTTGGTATGGCACTTTTAGGAAATGATGACGATGATGACAACGACAAGCCCGCCGAAAAAGAGGACGTGGCCGTTTAGCCGAGGGCCAATTTAGTAAAATATAAGTATGAAATTTTATCTTATCAGTTTGGGTTGCCCCAAAAACTTAACCAATAGTGAAGAATTTTCCGCCCGGCTTTTAGCCAACGGGCACGAACTCGTATTCTCGCCAGAAGAAGCCGACACCGTTATTATTAACACCTGCGGATTTATTTCCTCCGCCGTCAAAGAAGGCACGTCCGAAATACGCCGCGCGCTGGAACTGAAAAAAGAGGGCAAAATCAAACGTGTAGCCGTTACCGGCTGTATGGTGGACCGCTACAAAGAAAAAATGGCAAAAGACTTTCCGGAAGCCGATTTAGTGTTTTCTATTGCCGCGCAGGAACACGTAGAGGATATTATTGGTCAAAACGGCCTGTTTTTAGAATCTTTGGCAAATGCCTTGTATATCCCCGAATACAAAATGAGCCTAACGGCCACGCACACCGGTTATTTAAAAATTGCCGACGGGTGCAACTACCGCTGCGCTTATTGCACTATTCCTTTTATCCGTGGGGCGTACCGTTCAAAACCGATGGAACAAGTCGTGCAGGAAGCGCGCCTGATGACCCAAAACGGCGTGAAGGAAATTTCGCTGATTGCACAAGATACCACCTCATACGGAATTGATTTGTATAAAAAGCCGCAACTGACGGAACTGCTTAAAAAGTTATTAAAAATCCGCGGGCTGGGCCGTTTGCGTATTATGTACGCATATCCCAATATGGTTACGCGTGAACTGGCGCAATTAATTGCCGGAGAAGAAAAAATTTTTCATTATGTAGATATTCCTTTGCAGCATATTGCGGACCCGGTGCTAAAAAATATGAAACGCCAATGCGACGGGAAAAAAGTGCGTGCCACGCTGGATATGCTTAAAAAGGAAATCCCCGACGTATCCCTGCGCACAAACTTTATTGTAGGTTTTCCGGAAGAAACGGAGCAAGATTTTGAAGAATTAAAAGATTTTGTCCGCGAATATGAGTTTGACAATATGGGTGTATTTGAATATTTCCGCGAAAAGGGTACAGCGGCCTATGAGATGAAACAAATTCCCGCCAGTATAAAGCACCGCCGGGCGCGGGAATTGGAAGAAGTGCAAAGCCGCGTAATTGATAAAATCAACAAAAACCTGATAGGCTCCGAATTGGAAGCCGTTGCGGACGGCGCTGATTTTGGGCGCACTTATAAAGATGCGCCGGATATTGACGGACGGGTAACCTTTACAAAACCCGTTACGCCCGGGAGCATCTTCAAAGGACGTATTGTAGCAGCCGAAGGATACGACCGCGTACTGGAACCCCTAAAAATCATCAAAAAGTAAATTAAACGCCCCGGTATTTCCGGGGTTTTTTAACCCTTTTTTTCCTCTGCCCAAAAGTGTGCTTTTTATTATTCTAAAATAAGGAGCCGCTTATGCAAAAAAAACTTTCCCTATATGTACCCGGTCATAAAATTACGGTACACGATAAAATGCAAACTCATTATTCCTATGTGCTGCAAAAACCGCCGGGAACAGACTTAGCCTTTTCCCCGCAACTTACGCCTGGGCAAATGTTGGAAATGGGCATTTTTGAAGGACATTACTTAACAGACTGTACGGAGGAATTTCCGGCAGAGTGGTTTAAAAAGGCAAAATTAAATCCAAATCGCCCCGATATTACGCTAAATTGTTTTGGAGTAAAATCCCGCTTGGATAGAAGTGATTGGATACAACGCGGCTGGATTTTTCCGCCTGACCCGCGAGGCTGGTTTCAATGGTATTGCCGCTATTGGCTGGGAAGGAGAATTGCCGGCTTGGACGAACTTCAAATAACCCGTTGGAAAAGTTTTAAACGCCATTTAGCGCAAGTAGAAAAAAATTGTCTCCCGGCAGACCTGTCTTGCCGTCCAAGACAGCGGCAAGCCCTTCTCCAATGGGCCTATAATCCGTTTATTTAATTACAAATATGGTTTAATAACCTTGTGCACCCGCTCAGCAACGATTTCATACCCGGCGGCATTAGGATGTATTTGGTCCGCTTTATATTTATTTTGGTGAAAAATACCATCTAAAATACCCGGCACAAACACAGCGCCGGTTTCGCGTGCAATTTGTTTATACAGTTTGGTGTAGCGTGCCATTTGAGAATATCCACCTGTATCCACAATAACGGCTATGGCTCCGTACTGTTGCACCGCAGCGACAATTTGACGGATAGATTTTTCCGTTTCGTCCAACCCCACCCCACGCATAAAATCATTTCCGCCGAACTCAATTAACACCATATACGGGTTTTGTTCCATCACTTTGTCCAGGCGCACCGGTGCCGCCGCGCCCGTATCGCCAGAAAGGCCCAAATTCACCACCGGGCGGCTAATTTTTTTAGCAAGCACGCTGGGATAAGAATTATCCCTACCCGCGCCGTATCCTGCCGTCAAACTGTCGCCAAATGCCACCACCGTCAGCCCGGGGTTATGCAAATTTTTGATTTCCGTTTTCGGTGTCATAAAAAACCAATAAGCCGCCCCCGCCAGTAAACAAATAAAAAATGCTTTTTTCATACTCTTATTATAACAAAGCGCCGTACGCGCGTACAAAAAAAGGGTTGACTTTTTGTTACTTTATTATAGAATAAGAGTATGAGAATACCGCTGAGCAAAGACGAAGAAAAAAATCTGTTAGACGCCGCGCAGAACGCGCGGGAAAATTCCTACTCGCCCTACTCTAAATTTAAAGTAGGGGCGGCCGTGCTTACGGAGGATAATCATATCTTCGCAGGCACCAATATTGAAAACGCTTCCTACGGGCTGACTGTATGTGCCGAACGCAACGCGATATTCGCGGCTGTCGGCGCGGGCAAACGCCGTTTCCGGGCATTAGCCCTCATTACGCAAAAATTGCCCGGGCTGACGTTTAACTCGCCTTGCGGCGCGTGCCGTCAGGTAATGAGCGAATTTATGGCGCCCGATACGCCGATATATATTGCCGTATTAAACGGAACCAAACGCGTTGCCTACAAAAAGCAACTGCGCGAAATTATGCCTTATCCGTTTGATAAATTTACGGAAAAATAATTCCGCTTTTACACACTGGGGGAACCTTATGACCGAAGCCGTCTATAAAGGGCTTTCTGCCCTTGTGCTGGAAAATGAAATACTGCGCCTGACTTTTCTGCCCGGGTACGGGTTTAAATTAGCCAGTTTACTCAGCAAGAAAACAGGGCGGGAGTGGTTGTTCCAATCCCCGGAAAATACCCTGCGCATACCGGAATACGGCGCGCCGTTCTCCGCGTATGATTCCAGCGGCTTTGACGAAGTGTTCCCCTCTATTGATGCCTGTCCGTACCCGGACGGCCCCTATAAAGGCTTACCCGTGCCGGACCACGGCGAACTGTGGACCCTCCCCTGGGAGGGCATAGCCTCGCCGGACGGGAAATCGGTAAAAGCGTTCACAGAGAGCAAAATTTTCCCGTATATTTTTTCCCGCCGGACCACGTTAAACAACAACGAAATTACCTTTGAATATGAGGTGGAAAATACCTCGTGCGAGGAATTTAAATTTATTTGGACACCGCACTGCCTGCTGGCCTGTTCCCCTGCCACGCGCATTATCGTACCGGAAAATTTAACCCAAGTTATGACGGTGGAACACTCCACCCAGCACTTGGGCGTTTGGGGTTCGCGCCATTCTTACCCGATTACTACTGATATACACGGGAAAACGATTGACCTCGCCGCCACCGAACCGGCGAGCGCGTGCAACTGCGAAAAATTTTATTTTACCGCCCTTAACTTGGCCGGCTGGTGCTCCATTGAACACACCGACACCGGCGAAAAACTCCGCTACGATTACGACGGCAAAAAAATACCTTATTTGGGCGTATGGAAAACCCAAGGAGGCTACCGCGGAGACTATAATATCGCCTTGGAACCCTGCACGGGCGAGTTTGACGATTTGTACGTCGCCAACAAACTGCGCCGTACTGCCGTAATAGAACCCAAAGACAAATTTGTTTGGAAATTAAAAATGACTGTGCTTTAAAACAGGCGCTTATGCGCCAAGGGGATAAATATGAACCAACTGGCTTTAAGAAGTAAATTCAACGAAGTGTTTAAGAAAGAAAAATTATATTTTTTTGCTCCGGGGCGCGTAAATTTAATCGGCGAACATACCGACTACAACGGCGGGCACGTTTTTCCGTGCGCGCTCTCGTTCGGTACGCATTGTGTATTCTGCAAACGCGACGATAAAAAAGTACGTCTTTATTCGTTAAATTTTCCCGAAAAGGGCATTATAGATGCTGATTTATCCGCCATTTCCTACGATAAAAAACAAGACTGGGCCAATTACCCGCTGGGGGTCATCAAAACCCTGCAAAACCACGGCTATAATATTAATCAAGGCTTTGAACTGATGTTCTGGGGAGATATCCCCAACGGAGCAGGATTGTCGTCCTCCGCGTCCATAGAACTGGCTACCGCCGTAGCGATGAACAAGGTTTTTAACCTCTATATCCCGCAAGTGGAACTGGTGAAATTTTGCCAAGAGGCCGAAAATAAATTTGTAGGGATGAACTGCGGCATTATGGACCAGTTTGCTATCGGTATGGGCAAAGAGGGCTGCGCGGTGCTTTTGGATTGCAATACGCTAAATTACGAATATGCCCCGCTGGATTTAAAGGGCGTGTCTATCGTAATTATGAACACCAATAAACGCCGCGAATTGGCCGATTCCAAATATAACGAACGCCGCAGCGAGTGCGAACGCGCCTTAAAGGAACTGCAACGCAAACTGCCAATTAAATCGTTGGGCGACTTATCCATAGACGAGTTTGAAAAAAACAAAGAGTTAATCACAAACCCGACCGACAGAAAACGCGCCAAACACGCCGTGTACGAAAACCAACGGACTTTACAGGCCGTGGAACGCTTAAAGGCGGGCGACTTAAAAACCTTTGGAAAACTGATGAACGAGTCCCACATTTCCTTGCGCGACGATTACGAAGTAACCGGAAAAGAACTGGACACCTTGGCCGAAGCCGCTTGGCAACAGCCGGGCGTATTGGGTGCGAGAATGACCGGTGCAGGCTTTGGCGGCTGCGCAATTGCACTGGTGCAAGATGCCGACGTAAAACATTTTATTGATAACGTGGGCAAAATCTACCGCGAAAAAACAGGGCTCCAAGCAGATTTTTATATTGCTTCCGTCGGCGGTCCGGCGCGGCAAGAAGAAAAGATGTATTAAATTTTTACGCCGACAAAAAAGCACCTCGGCTATACCTATTTGATTGGAGGACAATTTATGAAAAATATTTTAGTAATCGGCGGGGCAGGTTACATTGGCTCCCATATGGTGCGGATGCTCGCCAAACAGGGATATAATCCTGTCGTATTTGATAATCTTTCCAAAGGGCACAGAGAAGCCGTAGCCAACTATCCCTTTGAACTGGGCGACTTGGGCGATAAAGCCCGATTAACCGAAGTATTTAAAAAATACGGTATAGAGGCGGTAATGCACTTTGCCGCATTTGCCGAAGTGGGCGAAAGCGTCAAGGAGCCTTCCAAATATTACCACAACAACGTAGCCAAGGTGCTGGATTTGCTGGACGCGTTGGTGGAAAACGATATCAAATACTTTGTGTTTTCCTCTACGGCGGCCACCTTTGGCGAGCCTATCCGCCCCAAAATTGACGAATCGCACCCGCAAAACCCCATTAACCCCTATGGCAACACCAAATTAATGGTGGAGAAAATACTCGCGGACTTTGACACCGCCTACGGCTTAAAGGCTACCGCCTTGCGCTATTTTAACGCAAGCGGTGCTGATGATTCGGGCGAAATCGGCGAATCACACAATCCCGAAACACATTTAATTCCCATTGTGTTGCAAGCCGCCGCAGGCAAACGCGCTTCTATCAAAATGTTCGGTACGGACTACCCAACGCCGGACGGTACCTGTGTGCGCGATTATGTGCACGTTAACGATTTGGCCCGCGCCCATATTTTAGCACTTGAAAAAATGTTCAAAGATAACGTCAGCGAACGCTTTAACCTGGGAAGCGGAAACGGATTCTCCGTGGCGGAAATCGTCAAAGAGGCGAAACGCATTACAGGTATAGACTTTACGGTAGAAAAGGCCCCCCGCCGCGACGGAGACCCTGCCGTTTTGGTGGCGGACAGTGCCAAGGCCGAACGCATACTGGGCTGGAAACCACAGTATAACTTAACCCGCATTATTGAAACCGCTTGGAACTGGGAACAACACCGCAAATATTAGGAGTTTTTATATCTATGGATATCAATTTACTGATTGACCAATTAATTACCTACGCAATCAACGAAAAACTGCTCGCGCCGCGCGACCGTGCGTGGGCGGTAAACCAATTATTATCGCTCCTGCACCTGGACGAATACATCCCCAGCGGCTTTAAGGGCAAAACTCCCAAATTTCCGTGCGAAATTTTAAACAACATCTGCAACTGGGCCGCCCAAAACGGCCTTATTTCGCCCGATACGGTTACGATGCGCGATTTGTTTGATACGAAACTAATGGGTGTTTTTGCCGGTTTACCCTCGGCAGTTACGGACGAGTTTTTTAAACTGCACAAAAAAAGCCCCAAATCCGCCACCGATAAGTTTTATCACGACGCCCGGGCTTTGGACTATATCCGCACCAACCGCGTGGCTAAAAACCAAGTTTGGAAAACGCGCACCCCGTACGGCACGCTGGACATCACTATCAATATGTCCAAGCCCGAAAAGAGCCCCCAAGACATTGCCGCCGCTTTACAAGCCAAACCTTCCGCCTATCCGCTATGCCTGCTGTGCAAGGAAAACGAGGGCTACGCCGGCAGAATTAATCACCCGGCACGCCAAAACCTGCGCTTAATTGCGCTAGATGTGTTAAAGGACGGCAACCCGTGGTATCTTCAATACTCCCCGTATGTTTATTATAACGAGCATTGTATTTTTCTTTCCGCGCATCACGAACCGATGAAGATTTCCCAAACCACCTTTGCGCGACTCCTTAATTTTGTGGAATTTTTACCCCATTATTTTATCGGTTCCAATGCGGATTTGCCTATCGTCGGCGGGTCTATTTTAACGCACGACCACTTTCAGGGCGGGCGATATACCTTTGCTATGGAAAAGGCCCCCGTGGACAGGACCTTTAAAATGAAGAAATTTCCGCGCGTGAAAGCAGGCATCGTCAAATGGCCGATGAGCGTTATCCGCCTGAACGGAACGAAGAAAGATTTAATAGAAGCAAGCGGATACATCCTTAAAAAATGGCGCGCTTACAGCGACGAAAAAGCCTCTATTTTGGCGCATACAAACACCACGCCCCACAACACCATTACACCGATAGCCCGGCGGCGCGGAAAAGCGTTTGAAATAGACCTTGTTCTGCGTAATAACCGCACCTCGCCGGAATGTCCGTTCGGCATTTTCCACCCGCACCAAGAGGTACACCACATCAAAAGGGAAAATATCGGGCTGATTGAGGTAATGGGCCTGGCTGTTTTGCCGGCACGGTTAGGCAAGGAACTGGCAGACTTGGCCCCCTTACTCATCAAGCGGGATTTAATGTCCATAAAAAAGAGCGACACGCTAAATAAGCACGCCGAGTGGGCAGAAGAACTGCTTAAAAGATATACCTTTACCCCGCAAAACACGCAAACTATTTTGCACAGCGAAGTGGGAAAAGTGTTTGCCAAAGGGCTTGAATATGCAGGGGTTTTTAAGCGCACGCCCGAAGGGCAGGATGCCTTTAATAGGTTTATCAAAAAGTTATAAAACTACCGTAAAAAACCTCCGCAAAAGCGGAGGTTTTTACTTTATTCCAAAATATTGCCTTACTTTGGGCAACAGGTAACATTTGCCGTGTAAAATTGGTCGGATTTTGTGACCTCACACAGCCCGGCAGTAATAACATACCAATAGTTAGTCGGGGTCCCATCCGGTGCTTTCACACGAAAAAGACCACCCGAATACATCAGATAGTAGCCCTCTTCTCTTTCAAGCGGAGCCCGTTCTTTACAAATTTTCCTAAACTCATCATGTATAACATCTGCTGCATAAGGCAGGTTACCGCCTATACCCTCCCACTTCATGATTACACCCTTTGGATAATCCATCCAAGAATATGAATCATAGTATTCCATATACCCTTTAAAGGTCTGACTGAGAATGCCTTTTGGCAAATACTGTTCCATAACATTTGGAGAAGTAGGACGACTTCCGCTTGGACGCCTTTTATAATCAATTTCAGTTCCATAGTCATCTTTGAATTTCGTTTGTGGCGCTCTTTCCGTATATATGCCTACATAGGAAGAACCGGCCCTATGAGCTTTATAAATATCTATACATTCCTTTTTTTCGGTCAAATTAGTCGGACAAGTATATTTTTGCAATTTTGCGTAGAAGGAGTAACAAAGGTTAGTGTTGTCATCTTCCGACAAGGTCTTGGCTTCTTCTTCCGTAATTTTTTTATATTCAGAGTGATAAGGCGTGCAGTCGTCAACACTTCCTTTACTTTTCAGCAAAAACGAGGTGTAAGTTTTGCCGTTTGTTTTCTTGTTGCCGGAAGCGTCATAATCGTTTTTGTATTGGTTATCCCACCAGAGTTCCACTCCCAAATTCTCTGTCTTTTGCGCACTTTTGTTTATTTTAGCCGTGGAACTAATTTCCATATTGTCCGTTTTTCCGCCCATTACGGCTACATCATTTCCGTAAAGCGTATTTGTTACATTACTTTTGTGGTAGTTAGTATCGTCAAAGGTAACTTGATTAGCCATTACGCGCCCGGCCGTTACCGTTCCGCCATTTTCAATAGTCAGTTTTTCACCCAAACGGTATTCCGGGGTATTTGTACTGCCCAAGGCAGTTCCGTTTTGGATATCTATTTGCTTTAAATACGCTCCCGCCCCTTTGATGGCTATCTTCCCTGCGCTGGACCGCGTATTACAAAAGTTAAGTATCGGCGCAGTAGTTACGTGAGTAGAGTCCGCCGCGTCCAAGTGAGCAAAACTACCCACCGGGGGAGATATTGTAGTTACAAACTGTAATTCTTCTGCACTCGCGGCTGTAAATAGCAGCAAAGAGGCAGAAAAAAATATAATTTTCTTCATACTTCCTCCTTTTTTGACTTTTTTATATTTGAGCAAAACGGCCTGTTATACACGTTTTTATACAGCGCACACATCCGGGTACAGCCGATACTCAATGTCTTCATTTTAACAAAAAAAAAAAAACGAAAACAACCCC